>JAIRKS010000070.1 GCA_031259905.1 Odoribacteraceae bacterium | reverse complement strand
TGGATGAGGGAAGAGTCGAGAAAAGGAGGGAAGATGAAACCGTAAATAGCGCCGAAGAGGTGCGCGTGGTGGTTGATATTATCGTTAGATTGTTTCGCCATGTAGTGGCAATAGAAGAGGTAACAGAGGCCGAAAAGGATACCGGGAATGGGAATAGCGGCGAACAGGTAAATCTTGTTCCACGGGTCGAGGAATATAGCGGAAAACAAGACGGCGGACACCGCGCCGGATGCGCCGATAGAAGAATAACGGGGATCGGCACGTTGCTTAAAGTCGTGGAGTGATGCCACGATCATACCGCCGAAATAGAGGAGCAGGAAAGGCACGACACTCCCGGACAAGTCCAGGAACACGGATTCGATATACAGCCCGAAAGAATAAAAAGTGAACATGTTCACGAAAAGATGCATCCAGTCCGCGTGCACGAAACCGTGCGTCAGGAGTCGATACCATTCCCCGTGCCGCACCGCCCGGTAAGGCGAGAAAGCAAGGCGTCGGGAAAGAGCCGCGTTATTAAAACAAGCGATAGACACGAGGACAGTAGCCGCGATAATGTAAACAGTAAACGTCATGAGGGATTATTTTTGGCGCAAGGTACAGTATTTTCACGCTCGGGCCGCTATCTTCGCGGGAAAATCAGAAACACGGTGAAAAAAATAGACATACGGGCGATGTCCCCGGCGGATCTTCTCGACTTTCTGCAATCGCGCGGCGAGAAAGCCTTTCGCGCGCGGCAAATCGAGCAGTGGCTCTGGCAAAAAGGCGTCACGCGCTTCGACGACATGGAGAACCTCCCCCGCGGCCTCCGCGACCTTCTCCGGGAACACTTCGTGACGCGTCCCGCCGCGGTCGGCGCTTCCCGGGAGGGAGACGACGGCACGACCAAGCTCGCCGTCACGCTGCACGACGGGCAGATCGTCGAGATGGTGCTCATCCCCTCCGGTGACAGGGCCACTGCTTGCCTCTCGACGCAGGTCGGGTGCAAATTACGGTGCGACTTCTGCGCCACCGGCACGATCGGCTTCGCCCGCGACCTCGAGGCTGCCGAAATCTTCGACCAGGTCATCATCGCGAAAAATCGCCTCGGCGAACGAGGCGCACTCCTCGCCAACATCGTCCTCATGGGAATGGGTGAGCCGCTCTTGAACCTCGACAACGTCCTGTCCGCCGTGCAACGCGTCACCTCCCCCGACGGCCTTGCCATCTCTCCTTACCGCGTCACGCTCTCCACCGCCGGCATCCCTGCCGGCATCCGGCGACTCGCCGACGAGCACGTCCGCTTTCACCTCGCGATCTCCCTCCACTCCGCCGTCAACGCCACCCGCGACCGGCTCATGCCCGTCAACAAATCCTATCCCCTCGAGGCGCTCTCCGGGGCGATCGTCTATTTCGTCGAGAAGACCGGCACGCGGCCAACGATCGAGTACCTCCTCCTCGACGGCATCAACGACACCCCGCGGCAGGCCGAGGCGCTCGCCCGCTTCTGTCGCGACTTCCCGGTAAAAATCAACGTGATCGAGTACAACCCCGTCGACGGTAGTCCCTACCGGCGCTCCACGCCGGCGGCCCGCGACCGCTTCGTCCGTTTTCTCGAAAGCAAAAACATGGTCGTCAACACGCGGCGTTCCCGTGGCGAGGAGATCGACGCCGCCTGCGGGCAACTGGCCAACAAATCCCGTTAACACATGAAACGCCTGCTGCTGCTGCTGCTCCTTCTCCTCGTCCCGGTCGCCACCGTCGCCGCCGTGCCGCGTGACAGCGTTGTCCGCCTCACCGTCGTTGACGAGTCCTCCCGTCCCCTTTTCGGCGTTCACGTCCTCCACGAGAAACTCTCGCGTCTACTCGCCACTACCGATCTCGACGGGCATTGCCTGCTTGACGCCGGAGCCTTCCGCCCCGGCGACTCGCTGCAATTCCAAGGCGTCGGCTTCAAGACGAGTACCCGCGCGTGGGGCGACATCGCGCGCGACCCGGTGGTGGTCATGAAAGAATCCGTTTACGAGCTGGCGGAAGTCATCGTCAGTGCCAGCGCCGGGCGCGGCTCGCTGCTCCCGGCGGGCGAACTGCTCAGGCGTGCCGTGAAAAAATTCGGGAAATTGCCGCGCGGCACCCTCGCCTATTGCAATTTCTTCGGCAAGGCCCGCTACGAGAAGATTACCGAGTACGCCCGGCGCGTCGTCGAGTACCGCCGCGAGCAGGGGTACTATTTCACCTCCGGCGACGTCACCCCCGTTGACGAGTGGGATTCCCGCTTTTGCTCGTATTTCCTCCCGGCCCGCGTCGCCCGCTCCTGCAACCTCACCGGTAACGGGCTTGATCCCCTCGATCCCGTCTACATGACGACCGACGAGGCGCGGTTCGACGCCGGCACGCGGAAAGTGTTCACGCTCCTCCGCGCCGTGCAACTCCACGGGCCGCTTTTCTCCGGGACGAGGAACTACGAGATCACGGCCGTCGAGACGAACGGGACGCGCTACGCGTACCGCTTCCAGACGCGTCCCGGGGCCTATCCCGGAAGGACGCGGGTGACCTGCCGGGGGACGTTCTCTATCGACTACGAGCGGCAGGAGGTCGACACGATCGTCTTCGATTACATCGACTACCAGCTCTACCGCCAGCCGCTCCTCGGTAGTCGCTCGCGGCTCAACGCTCCTTTCTCGACGCGGGCCGTGATCACGCTCGCGTACGACGACGAGGGGTGCGGGCGCGTCGCCTCCTGCCTCCAGGAGACGCGCTGGAAGTATGACCTGAGCGAGGAGTTCGTGCTCGTCGAGCAGCCCTCGCGCCTCGATCCCGCCCGCGGGGAGCTTGTCGAGCGGGAGGCTTTCCGTTGCGACGATTACCGTCCCGTCCCCCGCGACTACCGCGATCGAGAGACGCGCGCGAGGATTCATGCCGTCCAGCGGAATCCATCGGGAGAGTACGATTCCCTCTTCTTTAGCCGCCTCGTGCCGATGCTCGACGACGCGCGGGCCATCGCCGATCTCTCCCGCGTCAAGCCGATCGAGGAGCAGTTCCGCGAACACTCGAACAAGAGTTACTACCCGGAAAATCACCTCAGGGGTTTTAACGGCGTGGTGACCCGCCACGACGAATCCTTCGGGGAGGGCATCGACCGGCTTCGCCGGCAGCTGTTCATGATCTTTCCCCCGCCTCCCGCCGGCGAGTGACCGCGAAAAAAAATCCCGCGTGAGAATGACACGCGGGAGGGAAGCCTCGCGGGCAACGCGGCCTCACGGTTCGATGACCAGGCGAAAGCCGGAGCCGTGCACGTTCTCGATCCTGATGGTGGGGTCATCCTTGAAATACTTGCGTAGCTTCGTCACGTAGACATCCATGCTCCTGGCGGTGAAGTAATCGTTCATTCCCCAGATCTCGACCAGTGCTTTCTCTCGCGGGAGCAGCCCGCCCTTGTGGCAGTACAGCATTTCCAGCAGCCGCGCCTCCTTCGGGGTGAGCTTGGTGACCTCGTTACCGGCCGTGATGGTTCGAAGCTCGATATTGAACTCGTGTTTTCCCATCTGGATCAGCTTGGGGCGTGTTTCCGGTTCGTCGGGCTTGCTCCGGCTCAGGATAGCCTTGATTTTAAAGATCAACAACTCCGAATCGAACGGTTTAACGATATAATCGTCCGCGCCCGTCTCGTATCCCTGTTTCATATCCTCCTTCAGGCTTTTCGCCGTGATGTAGACGAACGGCATTGCCGCGTCGATGGCCCTGATCTTCTTCCCGAGCGTGAAGCCGTCCATGTTGGGCATCATGACGTCGAGGAGGCAGAGGTCGAACTTGTCCTTCCGGAAGGCCTCGAAGCCGAGCGCGCCGTTCGGGCAATGGACTACCTCGTAGTCGGAGAGTTCGAGGTAAGATTTCAGTACCGACCCGAAGCAGGGGTCGTCTTCTACTAAGAGTATTTTATGTGCCATCTCGTGAAATTTAAGTGGTTATTCATCTTTTATCTTGAAAACGATTTCTACCAGCGTGCCTTTCCCCTTCTTGGAGGTCAGGCGGATGTCCCCCCCGTGCAGCAGGACGATTGACTTGACGTAGCTTAAACCCAGTCCGAAGCCTTTCACGTTATGCACGTTCCCGCTCGGGACGCGGTAGAAGCGCTTGAAGACTTTCTGCTGGGCCTCCCTGGGTATCCCGATGCCGTGGTCGTGGACGCCGATGATGAAATTCCCGGCGTCGCGGCGCGTGAAGACGAGGATATTTATCCCGGCGGGAGAATACTTGATGGCGTTATCCACCAGGTTACAGACCGCGTTGAACATGTGCACCTCGTCGACCGGCATGACGAACCCGCCCGGGACGAGGTCGTGCCGCAGTTCCCCCCCCGCGTTTTCCACCTGGAGGCGGAAGTGCTGCACGGCATCGCTCGCGAGCAGGTTAAGGTCGACCGGTGATTTATTGAGGTGCACCTCGCGGCGGTCGAGTTTCGCCTGGACGAGGATACGCTCGACGTACTTGTCCATGCGTTCGTTCTCGCTCCTGATCATGGCGTTAAACTCGAGGATGCGCGCCTTGTCGTTGAGGACTTTTTCTTTCTCGATCGCGGCGGTGGCCAGGGCGATGGTCGCGAGCGGCGTTTTAAACTCGTGGGTCATGTTATTGATGAAGTCGTTCTTGATCACGGAGAGCGTTTGCTGGCGCGTGATCACGACGATGGTGACGATGAACACCGACATCAGGCCGATGATGCAGAAGGCGGAGATGATATACATCCAGAGCATGTTCTCGTAAATCAGCGAGTCGAGCGAGTCCGTCGCGTCGAAGGTCACGCCGAGGTAGTACTCGTTGTTCGCCGCCTCGACGTTCGGGAAGACCTTCTCGTAGTAGAACCCCCTGGTGTTCCCTCCCGCCACGCGTTGCAGGATCTCCTTCTCGCTCGCCAGCTCGACGGTAAAGGGGAGGCGGATGTCGTTGTTCCCGAACTTCTCCCGCATGAAGCTCTTGAGGTCGATGTTCTTGTCGGCGAGCAGGCGGCTCACCTTTTGTTCCTTCCCCTCTTTCTCGTTCACGAGCCCGACCAGGAGATCGCGTGCCACCTCGTACCTTTGCCTGTTCGCCGGCGCCCGCTCGTCCTCCTCGTCCACGCCGAGGTAATGCCCCAGCCACTCGAGGAGGTGATTATCCAAGTACCTGTCGCCCGGGTTCACGGTGTTCACTTGAAACTCGAGGATGCTGTACTCTTGCCTCGCGATGGCGTTCAGATAGACGCCGCCGCGGTTGAAGAGGTTGATCACGGTATCGTCGCGCTCCGGTTCTTGCCGCGCGGTATCGATGGCATTCCTCAAGTCCTCGCGAATTTCTTCCTTCATCTCCCCGAGCACGCGCTTGTTGTCCATGTCGTCGATGAAGTTCACCGCCTGCTTCAGGACGTTATACACCTTCGAGCGAAACCGGTCTTCCCGTTCGTCCATGCTTGAACGGATCCATATCCATTGCACGCTGACCACGGCAATGAACGCGACGAGCATGAAAACGGGCAGTATCCTGATGATGGTTCTTCGTATCATTTCACGGGAAATAAGTCCAGCGAATGTAAGGATTTCCCGGGAATCGTGCAACCCGGCGTAAAATACCGGCACGCCTTCCTCTTGCCGGGGTTTTTCAGGAAATAACCGCTACCCGCCGCCACGCGATTGACTGCCGGCATTGCTTTGTCTAGCGTAGACATTGCTTTGTCTAGCGTAGACATTGCTTTGTCTAGCGTAGACATTGCTTTGTCTAGCGTAGACATTGCTTTGTCTAGCGTAGACATTGCTCTGTCTAGCGTAGACATTGCTTTGTCTAGCGTAGACATTGCTCTGTCTAGCGTAGACATTGCTTTGTCTAGCGTAGACATTGCTCTGTCTAGCGTAGACATTG
>JAIRKS010000047.1 GCA_031259905.1 Odoribacteraceae bacterium | reverse complement strand
AAAGCGTCAACCTGCTCCATGTTAGTTGTTTTATGATGGTGATCGTTCATTTGTAGTCTTCTTTTAGTACATTATGTTTCGTAGTTTTAAGTGTACGGGGCGAATGTAGCGCATTTTTTCTTACCAAGAAACAATCACTCCTCTATTTTTGACTATTTTTTTTCGCGTCCCCCTCGTTCCCCTCCTCGTTCGGGTCGTCGGCGCGTCGCCCGCCTTTGTTCGGAACGCGGGTTTTATTACATTCGCGACCACGAACCCGTTCACGATGAATAACCCGGAAAACATACTCACCACGTTCAGAAAAGACAAGAGCAAGGGCATCCGCCTGCTCTACGATGCCTATTACGAGATCCTGCTCCTCTACGCTAACGGCATCACCGGCGACACGGGCGCGGCAGAAGATGCCGTGCAGGAGTGCTTTATCTCGTTCTGGACGCGCGACCACCTGGTGAAGTTGCACGAGGGGCTGGAAGGCTACCTCTTCCGCTCCGTGAAGTACGCGGCGCTGAACCAGGTAAGGGCAACGAGAAGAAGGCAACACCTGCACGACCTCGCCAGCAAGGAGAAATCGCGGCACGCGGCTGCCGCCGATGATAACGAGCCGGCAAACCTCGACGGGCTCTTCGCGGCCATCAACCGCCTGCCGGAAGAACGAAGAAAGATATTCCTGATGATCTGCGTCGACGGGCTATCCTACAAGGAGACCGCCGGGGCGCTAAGCATCAGCATCAACACCGTCAAAACGCAAATGGCGCGCGCCGTCAAATCCCTGCGCGAGGAGCTCCGGGGAAGGCTGCTCCAGGTGCTTCTCTCGTGGATCGCCGGCGGGAAGCACCGCGGCACCGCCTGACCCCCCGCGACGAAAAAAAACTCCCCCGCTGTCACCCTTTTCGCCGCGAGCGGTGATAGTATCTGAAAAAAGCGCGGAAACTCCCGACAAAAAGAATCATGAGAGACTTGAACGACATCATCGCCGACCTCCTCGCCGGCGAACCGCTCGACAAAGAGGAACAGGACGCCCTCGCTCGCTGGATCAACAGCGAACGCGAGGAGAGCCGCGTCGTCACCGCCCGGGAAGTCCTGCGGGAAGGAGCGACGGCACGCGCGCGCTTCCTCGACGAGCGGGAATCGCGCTTCACCGGTATCCGTGCCGGCGCGCGGGCCAGGAAGCGCCGCCGGGCGATACTCCCCTGGAGCGTCGCCGCCGCCTGCGCCCTCGTCGCGTGGGGAGCGCTCACGCTCGTCCCGTCGCGCGAACCCCTCCCTGCGCCCGCGGAGATCCTCCCCGGCTCGCCCCGCGCCGAGCTGCGCCTCGGTAACGGGCAACGCATCGCCCTCTCGCCAGGGGAAAAGAGAACAATTCTCGACGATTCCCTCGTCGAGATCAGGAACGACGAGAATACCCTGACCTATACCCCGCGCGCCGACGCCGGGAACGACACGCGGGACACGCTGGTCGTCCCCCCCGGCGGGGAATACATCCTCGTGCTGGCGGACGGCACGCGCGTCTTCCTGAACTCCTCCTCGCGGTTGACCTTCTCGTTCTCCCTCGCCGGCGACCGGCGGGAGGTGGAGCTGCAAGGCGAAGCCTATTTCGAGGTACGCGCCGACGTCGCGCGCCCCTTCGTCGTGAAGGCCGGAGAGGTGACGGTGGAGGCGCTCGGCACGTCCTTCAACGTGAACGCCGGGACGACGCGGCGGGTGGTGGCGATGACCCTGGAATCGGGACGGGTACGCGTGACCGCGGGGGAAGACTCGCGCGAGGCAACGCCCGGCGAACAGGTGCTCTACGACCGGCAAACGGGCACGCTGGCGGCACGGGCCGTGGAGACGGAACTCTACACCTCCTGGAAGGACGGCTACTACCTCTTCCGGGAGACCCCGCTCGAGGAGATCATGGAGACGCTCTCGGGGTGGTATAACGTGAACGTGATCTACATGGATGAACGCGTGAAAACAACACGCTTTACCGGACGACTGCAACGCGCCGGGGATATACGCTACCTGCTGGACAGGTTCGCGGAGACAGGCGCGATCTCTACCTCCGTGGAAGGGAACGACGTCATGATCGGGAAGTCAACCGGGAACAAGGAATATATTCAATAACCTCAAAACAAGTGTATGAAAAAAGACGAGCGGAAACAACACACGACAACAACAGGCGCGAGTAAGAAAGCGCTGCTCGTGAAAGTCCTGTGGACGATGAGCCTGGGCCTCTGCCTCTCCGTCCACGCGAACGCGTACTCGCAGCACGCGCGGGTAAGCGTCGAGATGAACAACGTGCCCCTGGACAAGATCCTGCAGGAGATCAGCCGGCAGGCGAACGTCAACTTCCTGTACAACTCAGACCTGATCAGGGAGAAGGGCACGGCAAGCGTGAGCGCCAGGGAAAAACCGTTCACCGGCGTGCTGGATGACCTGCTGCCGGAGATGGGGCTGGATTACGTCTACGACACGCGCGTGGTCGTGATCCGGGAGAAGAACACCTCCCCGCAGCCGAGGGAACTCCCGGTCAGGGGGATCGTCCTCGACGAGCAGGGGCTGCCGCTTCCCGGCGTCACGATCCGCGTCGAGGGAAGCACGCGGGGCGTCACCACCGGCCGGGAGGGCGACTTCACGATCATGCTTCCCGGCAAAGCCTCGCTCCTCTTCTCCTTCGTGGGGATGGAGAGCCGCTCGGTAGTGGTCGATCCCGCCGGGGGAGAAGAGTTAAAGATCGTCCTGAAAGAAAAACAGGTGGAGCTGGAGAACATCGTGATCACCGGCATCTACACCCGCGCTATGGAAAGCTTCACCGGGTCGGCCACCACCTACCCCGCCACCGAGCTGAAGAAGACGGGCACGCGCAACATCCTCCAGGGCCTCAAGACGCTCGACCCCTCCTTCGCGATCATCGAGGACAACCGGTACGGCTCCGACCCCAACCGCCTCCCGAACATGGAGATCCGCGGAAAGTCGAGCCTGCTCGGCACGCGCGACGAGCTGGAAGCCGACCCGAACCAACCACTCTTTATCCTCGACGGCTTCGAGTCGACGGCGGCAGCCATCAATGACCTTGACATCAACCGCGTCGCCTCGATCACCATCCTCAAGGACGCCGCCTCCACGGCCATCTACGGGTCGAAGGCAGCCAACGGCGTGGTCGTCGTCGAGACCGTGAAGCCGGAGGCAGGCGAACTGCAAGTGAGCTACAATGGCAACCTCAACCTCACGATCCCCGACCTCTCCAGCTACAACCTGATGAACGCCCGCGAAAAGCTCGAGTTCGAGGTGCTGGCCGGGAAGTACGATTATGCGAACGCGGCCGGCAGCAACCTCAACGAGTACGCGTACCGGCAAGAGATGCACGCGCTCTACCAGGAGAAACTCCGCGCCGTCGTCGAGGGTGTCGACACCTACTGGCTCGCCGAACCACTCCGCGTGGGCGTCAACCAGAAGCACTCGCTCTACCTCGCGGGCGGCGAGGGACACTTCCTCTTCGGCCTCGGCGGCAGCTACACGGGCGTCACCGGGGCGATGAAGCGCTCCTTCCGCGAGCTGCTCGGCGGGAACATCGACCTGATTTACCGCGTCGCCTCCTTGCAATTCTCCAACAAGTTCTCCGTCACCTCCACCTCGTTGGGCAACCCGGTCGTCTCCTTCCAGGAATACGCCGAGGCCAACCCGTATTACAAGAAACGAGACGACGAGGGGATCATCAACAAGTGGCTGGAGAATAACGACTACGTCCAGGCGCCCAACCCGTTGTGGAACGATCACCTCAATAGCCGCGACAAGGGATCATCCCTCGCCCTCAACAACTACTTCACGATCGAGTGGACACCCTCGCGTGCCTGGAAAGTACGCGCCCGCCTCGGACTCACGCGGGAGGACGACGATAACGAGCAATTCTTCTCGAACGAGGACACGCGCTACGAGAACGTGGGGATACTCCGCCGCGGCGAGTTCTTCGCCCTCGGCAGTCGCCACACCCGTTACGAGGGAGAGGGAAGCGTCACCCACGCCAGGCTCGTCGGGCAACACCACCGCGTTAACCTCGTGGCCGGCGGCAACCTGTTCAGCAGCGAGACCATCGTCCAGGGCTATTCCGTGGAGGGATTCCAGGGGGGAAACTTCACCTACCCTTCCTTCGCGAACGGTTACCCGGAGGATGGCAAGCCAACCTATCACGAGTCGATCTCCCGCTCCGTCAACGGGTACTTCAACGCCGGGTACGCTTTCGACGATCGCTACCTGATGGATTTCAGCCTCCGCGCCAGCGGCTCCTCGCTCTTCGGCTCCACGCGCAAGTACAACACCACGTGGTCCGTCGGCGCGGGATGGAACATTCACCACGAGAAGTGGGCACTCCCGCACGTCGACTTCCTGAAGCTGCGCGCCTCCATCGGGAATCCCGGCAACCAGAGCTTCGAGTCGGCACAGACGCTCGTCACCTACGCCTTCCAGCACGGGGCGGTAAACTACTTCGGGCTGGGCGCGGTGCTCGACCAGGTGGGTAATCCCGACCTGAAGTGGCAAACCACGATCGACAAGAACGTGGGGCTCGACCTCACGATGCTCGACAAGCGCTTCTCGCTGACGGTGGACTATTACCACAAGGTGACCGACCCGCTCCTGATCCGCGTCAACATGCCGCGATCCTCCGGCGTGCCTTCGTACCTCACGAATGCCGGCGAGCAGACTTCAAGAGGGTGGACGGCGAACGCCTCCTATTATATTCTCCGCGACACGGACAGCCGCCTCGCGTGGCAAATGCGCGTGACCGCCCGGTCGCAATCCACGCGTATCGACAAGATCGGAAACCAGCTCGCCACCTTCAACCGGAACGGGCGCGGGGAGAATACCACGCGCTATCACGACGGCGCCGATCCCGATGACATCTGGGCCGTCCGCTCCGCCGGCATCGACCCGTCGAACGGCAAGGAGCTGTTCATCGACAAGAACGGGAATCTCACCTACGATTTCTCGTACGACGACGAGGTGGTCAGCGGGAACACGCGCCCCGACCTCGAGGGGGTCATCGGGACTTCCTTCACGTGGCGGGGGTTGTCGCTATCGCTCAACTTCCGCTACCAGCTCGGTGCGGAGATTTTTAACACGGCGCTCTACCAAAAGGTGGAGAACATCCGCACGAGCGACCTGGTCAAGAACCAGGACCGCCGGGCGCTGCACGACCGCTGGCAGAAGCCGGGTGACGTCGTCCCGTTCAAGGACATCGCCAGCGCCATCGACACCCCCCTCTCGTCGCGCTTCGTGCAGCGGGAGAACCTCCTCGTCTTCGAGTCGTTCAACGCGAGCTACGAGTTCTTCGGCGGGTGGATCGAACGCGTGGGGCTGGGCAACCTGAAATTCCAGCTCTCCGCACGCGACATCTTCCGCGCCTCCAGCATCCGCGCCGAGCGAGGCATCGCCTATCCCTTCGCCCGCGACGTGGAAGCCGGGCTATCGTTTAACTTTTAAAGCATATCACGTGAAAACAATACATTCATTACGCGGCCGGTCGGCCACCGCGGGATCTTCCCCGGCTCATGCCTGGTCGCTCCTGCTCCTCGCCCTCCTCGTTGGCGGGTGCAGCGACTTCCTCGACGTCGTCCCCCGCGACAAGCAAACACGCGAGCAACTCTTCGCCACCCGTGAGGGCTTCTATACCGCGGCGAACGGCATCTATAACGGCATCGCCTCGGACCCGCTACACGGCCGGGCGCTCTCCCACGAGATGATCGACATCCTCGGCGGGCGACACGCGATCGTCGAGTCCAATACCTACTTCCGCTCCCTCGTCGCGTTCGACTACAGCGACGCCCCCGTCGCCGAGGCCATCGAGGAGACGTGGAACACCGCCTACCTCCTCGCCCTGAACTGCAACGTGCTCCTCGATAACATCGACCGGCAGGAGGGATTACTCTCCACCGCCGAGGCGAACGTCCTTCGCGGGGAGATGCTCGGCGCGCGCGCCTTCCTGCACTTCGACATGCTTCGTCTCTTCGGGCCGGTCTACCGCGAGAACCCGTCGGCGGCGGCCATCCCGTACAACGCGTCGGCGAGCGTCTCCTCGCTGCCCGTCCTTCCTGCCGACACGGTCGTCGGGAAAATCCTGCGCGACCTCTCCTCCGCCCGTCGGCTGCTCGCCGCGGACCCGGTCATCACCGGTGGGCCGGCGGCCTCTCCCGGCGAACCGGCTAGTGCGCGCTATCGCCAACTTCGTTTCAACTACTACGCGGTGCTGGCGCTCGAGGCGAGGGTACACCTCTACGCCGGCGACAAGGTCAACGCGCTCGCCGCGGCACGGGCACTGCTGGAAGACCCCGTCGTACGGGGACACTTCCCGCCGGTAGATCCGAGTACGCTGCTTGCCAACCAGCTCGACCCTGACCGCGTCTTCTCGACGGAGGTGCTCTTCGGGATATACAAGAAGGATCGCGCTACGATATATACCCGCTACTTCGACCCGGAGAACGCCGGGACAAACTTCCTGCACCCGCGCCCGGGGTTCGTCGACGGCAGCCTCTTCAACGGGGAGACGCAGGACTACCGCTTCCAGTCGCAGTGGCAACAATCCACCAGTGTCGGCGTCTCCGGTCACGTCTTCACCAAGTACAAGGCCATCGCCCGTCCCGACGC
>JAIRKS010000026.1 GCA_031259905.1 Odoribacteraceae bacterium | reverse complement strand
AAGCCGGTCGCGGGGCTGGGTGTGCGTGGGGCAGGGAGAGTGTTCGGCGGTGGGGGATGTCTCTTGTCGCGCTCGTGACGAGGGGTGTTACATCTCGCGACAGGGGTGCTACATTCCGCGATACGTCTATAATATTCCGCGGCGGGGGTGTTATATTCCGCGGCGCGCCCGCAATATCCGACGGCGCGCCTGTAATATCCCTCGATTTCTCCCGGCGGCGCGATGATCTCGCCGTCCACGTGCAGCACGCCCCGCGACAAGCCCCGCGACCGGAAGCCGGTCGCGGGGCTTGTCGTGCGTGAGACGGGGAGGGTGGCGAGTGGGGTGGAGAGGGTGACGGGTGGGGCGGGAAGGGTGACGGGTGGCGGGGGGTGGCGCGCGGGGAGGGGGGAGTTTCTTGTTGCCGCGCGAGAGGGAGTGATGGATGAAACGGTTATATTCGCGTGATTAATATTTGACGAGATGAAACGCGTGTCGATTTTCCTTGTTTTTCTGTTCTCGCTCTTGCTGTCGCGGGAGGTGTGGTCGCGGGTGCCCCGCGGGTACACGTTTAGTACGATTACCGTGGATGACGGGTTGCCTCATAATTTCGTGGATGATATTTTCAAGGATAGCCGGGGGTTTGTCTGGATCTCGACGGGAGGGGGGCTGGCACGGCATGACGGGCATGACGTGTTGTTGCTGGACGCGAATAGCGCGCCGGTGGCGCTCAAGAGTAACACGATACGGAAGGCGAGGGAGGACGCGCGCGGGCGGTTGTGGGTGATTTCGACGGGTGGGGTTGACGTGGTTGATTTGAGGACGATGCGGGCGGTGGCGTTGCCGCTGGAGGTGGTGGCGGTGGATTTGCTGGTGGACAGGAGGGGGGACGCGTGGTTGCTGGCGACGGGTTGTGTTTACCGGGTGTCGCTCGCGGCGGACGGGGGCGTGGAGCGGGTGGATTCGACGGGGGGGCCGGGGGAGGGGGTGTTCACGATGGTCAGGGAGGTGGACGGGATGGTGCACGTGGCGTTTGACGGGAGGATTTACACGGTGGCGTCGTCGTCGAGCGGGGGGTTGGCGTTGGAGCGGGTGTTGCATGATGTTGATTTCGGGGCGAATGTTCATGTTTCTTCTATTTTGAGGAAGGAGAACGCGATGTGGATCGGGACGGAGAATGGTTTGGCGCGGTATAACCTGGATGACGGGAGGCTTGACGTGTTTACGCGCGAGGAGGGGAACGCGTTGTCGATTTCGCAGAATATGGTGACGGATTTGTTGTTGCTGGATGACGGGACGCTGGTGGCGGCGACGCTCAGGGGGTTGAATTTGTTTGACGCGGCGAGCGGGACGTTCCGGCACGTGTCGTGTCGCGAGGGTGGTCCGGGTGGCGCGTTGAATAATGATTTCGTGAATTGCGTGACGGCTTACGGTAACACGGTGTGGGTGGGGACGGAGGCGGGCGGGGTGAATAAGATGACGACGCCGCGGTTGTTGTCTCGCGTTCACGTGCATGACGCGGGGGACGCGGGGTCGTTGTCGGCGAACCCGGTGAACGCGATTTTCGAGGATGGCGCGGGGGATTTGTGGGTGGGTGTGGTGGAGGGCGGGTTGAACAGGAGGCGCCGGGGGGAGGATGGGGTGTTTACGCGTTACACGGCGGAGCGGGGGGTGATCGCGCATAATTCGGTGAGCGCGCTGGCGGGGGATGACGAGGGGTGTTTGTGGGTGGGGACGTGGGGCGGTGGGGTGTCGGTGCTTCGCGTGGGTGATGGGGCGCGGGCGGTTCGTCATTTGTCTCTTTCTGCCGGTTACACGAGCGTGTTGCAGTTTGATTCGATTAACCGGGCGATGTGGATCGGGACGTCGCGGGGGATTCACTTGTATGATCTGGAGGCGGGGCGGCTGGTGGATCCGTTGCCGGATTCGCTGACGGCGGGGATTCGGGGGACGTTGGGTTCGATGGTTGATGGCCGCGGGCGGTTGTGGGTGGGGACGACGGAGGGGTTGCTGGTGGTGGATTTGCGTGGTCTGGACGCGGGGAAGCGGGCGCGGGGGGTGACGCGGGCGTGCACGGGTGACGCGCGGTTGGACCGGTTGTTGTTGACGCGCGTGACTTGCGTGATGGAGGATCACCGGGGGGACGCGTGGGTGGGGAGTAGTAATCACGGTTTGTGCAGGTTGTCGGCGGACGGGTGTTCTTTTTCTCATTACACGACGGCGGACGGGTTGCCTAATAACACGGTTTTCGGGGTGCTGGAGGATGCGCGCGGGATGTTGTGGATTAGCACGGCGCGGGGGATTTCGGTGCATGATCCGGGGACGGGGCTTTTCACGAATTATACGCGGGATGACGGGTTGCCGGGTAATCAGTTTTACTTGAACGCGTATTGCAGGTCGGCTCGCGATAACACGTTGTTTTTTGGCGGGGTGGACGGGTTGGTGGCGATTAACGGGGCGCGGGAGATGACGCCGGTGGACGTGCCGCCGGTGGTGTTGACGCGTTTGCGGGTGCTTGACAGGACGGTTACCGCGGGGGAGGGGGGGTATCTTTTTGCTGATGTTTCGCGTGCCGATCGTGTTGATTTGCACGAGAGTGATAAGTCGTTTTCGCTGGAGTTTTCGGCTCTTGATCATGATCATCCCTCGACGGTGGCTTATTCGTATCGTCTGGCGGGGTTTGATGATGATTGGATTCATGTTGACGCGGGGCGTCGTTTCGCGGTGTACACGAATTTGCCGGCGGGGGTGTATTGTTTCGAGGTGAAGCGGACGGGTGGTGACGAGGTGACGAGGTTGCGGGTGGTGGTGCACCCGTTTTTTTACAAGCGGGGGTGGTTTATCGCGATGCTTGTCGCGGCGCTTTTGCTGGTGTTGTTTTTTACTCATCGCTGGCGGGTGGCGCGTTTCAGGAGGCAGGGTCGGGTGTTGCAGGAGATGATAGCGCTCCGGACGCGCGCGCTGGAGCAGCAGAAGCAGTTGCTGGAGTTGCAGGCGGTGGAGTTGCAGGCGCAGAATAGCGCGCTCAAGACGCAGCACGAGCAGTTGGTGGATATGGCGAGGCAGGTGAGGCAGTCGACGGATGATCGTGTCAATTTTTTCACGAATATTTCTCACGAGTTTCGCACGCCCGTGACGCTGGTTACCGGGCCTATTGAACGGGCGTTGAAGATTAGTTATAACCCGGCGGTGATCGAGCAGCTTAACGTGGCGAGGAGGAACGCGAATCATTTGTTGTCGCTGGTGAATCAGTTGATGGATTTCAGGAAGATCGAGGAGGGGCACGCGACGGTGCACCTGGAGAATAGGAATTTTTTGCTGTTTCTCGACGAGTTGCTTCTCCCGTTCGAGGCTTTCCTGGAGGAGCGGCGCGTGACGCTTCGCGATGTTTATCGTGTTCCAGCGCCCGTGTTTTTGTTTGACGGGGAGAATCTCCGGAAGTTGTTGTCGAATCTCCTTGCCAACGCGATCAAGTTCACGCCGGACGGGGGGCGCGTCACGTTGTATGCTTGCTCGATCGCGGCGCGGGACGGTGGCGAGTATCTTTACTTGTGCGTGTCGGATACGGGGCCGGGGATAAAACGGGAGGATCTGCAGCGAGTGTTCGATCGCTTCTTCCAGTCGCGCGATGACACGTCCCGCGCGATTCGCGGCCAAAGCGGTACGGGGATCGGGTTGTACCTCTGCAAGTCGATTGTCGAGCTGCTCGGCGGGAGGATCACCGCTCGTAATAACCCGACGCGCGGCGCGGCGATCCGCGTGCTCTTGCCGGTGTCGCGCGAGGCTGTCGTGCCTGCTTTCTTCCCGCCGTCCGCGCCTGTCTCTCCTCCCGCGGGCCAGCCTGTCGCGACGATCCTCGTGGTCGAGGATAATGCCGACGCGCGGCTGTTTATCACCTCTATCCTCCGCGATCGTTACCGCGTCGAGCAGGCGGCGGATGGCGAGCAGGCGCTTCGCGTTCTCCGCGCCCGCCGCGTGGATCTCGTGATCAGCGATCTGGTGATGCCCGTCATGGACGGTCTTGAACTCTCCCGTCGCGTTAAGGCTAATTTTGCCACGTCTCACGTTCCTTTTATCATGCTTACCGCTCGCGTGGATACCGCTTCCCGTCTTTCCAGTTATCACTCCGGGGTCGATGATTATATCGAGAAGCCGTTTACCGACGAGTTGCTCCTCGCCCGCGTGCAGAATATCTTGCAACGCCGCGAGGCCGACCGGCGACGGCTCTCGCTTAACATGAGTATTGATGAACTCGGCCTGCCGGCGGGGTCTAATGATGAACGCTTCCTCCGCCGCGTGGCCGATATTCTCAAGGTGAATTACAAGAATGATTCTTTCGACGTCGGCGATTTCGCGGTCGCGATGAAGACGAGCAAGAGTTTGCTTAACAAGAAACTCCAGTCGCTCGCCGGTCGTCCCGCCGGGCAGTTCATCCGTGATTACCGCCTTAACGTTGCCCGTGAGATTATCCGCGAGAGTAACGGTAACCTGACGATCTCGGAGATCGCCTACTCGGTCGGTTTTAACGATCCGAAGTATTTCACTCGCTGCTTTACCCGCCATTTCGGTGTCACCCCGAGCGCCGCCCGCGAGGCGACCACGGGACAACACGAGTGACGCGTCCCGCCTTTCGCTGGAGCGATGTTCCCCGCTTGCCGGGGGGAAAAATAGTTCGTGTGCGGTTATGTTATTTTGTCAGCAATCTGCTATTTTTGCAGGCAATAACGGTTTAGAAAAAGAAGATACTCATGGAAGATATTAGGACAGTTAAACAACGTTTCGAGATTATCGGTCACGACGTGAGGCTCGAACGGGCCATCGAAAAGGCACTCCTGGCAGCACCAACGGAGTTTTCCGTGTTGATTACGGGGGAAAGCGGCGTCGGGAAGGAGGTCTTCCCGCGAATTATTCACGCGTATAGCCATCGCAAGCATGCCCAGTATATCGCCGTTAATTGCGGCGCTATCCCGGAAGGGACGATTGACTCGGAGTTGTTTGGTCACGAAAAGGGATCGTTTACCGGGGCGCTGGCCGACAGGAAAGGGTATTTCGAGGAGAGTAACGGCGGGACGATCTTCCTCGACGAGGTGGGAGAGCTGCCGGCAGCAACGCAGTCCAAGTTGTTGCGGGTGCTGGAGGCCGGGGAGTTTATCCGCGTGGGATCGTCCAAGGTGCAGAAGACGAATGTCCGCGTGATCGCTGCCACGAATGTCGATCTGCCCGCGGCGGTGAGCCGGGGAAAGTTTCGCGAGGATCTCTATTACCGCCTCAGCACGATGCCTATTCAGGTGCCGCCACTGAGGGAAAGAGAGGGGGATGTCGCGCTGCTGTTCCGCAAGTTCGCTTCCGACGTGGCCGAGAAGTACCGGATGCCTACCGTGAAACTCACGGAGGAGGCGATGATCGTCCTGGAGAGTTATCGCTGGCCGGGAAATGTCCGGCAGCTGAAGAATGTCACCGAACAACTTTCCGTCCTCGAGCAGGAGAGAAACGTGAACGCGGCAACCTTGCGCGGGTATCTGCCACCGGACGCGAATTTGTTGCCCATGTTGAGCCATTCCCCGGAGGAGGAACGGGGGTTCTCGAATGAACGAGAGATTTTGTATAAGGTGCTTTTCGATATGAAACAGGATATGAATGACCTGAAACAACTGGTGCTCGACCTCATGCAGAAGAAGGGCGAGGTGACGCCGGAACATTCCTCGTTCCTTTTCAGGGATCTGCATGAAACGCACCATTCGCCTGCCGATTTTATCCGCGCGAACGGCGGCCGAAGTCATAAGGTGGATCATGACGCGCCAATCGAGGATACGGAGGAGGTGATCGAGGAGTCGTTCTCGTTAGAGGAGAAGGAGAAGGAGCTGATCGTTCGCGCGCTGGAGAAGAATCACGGGAGACGCAAGTGGGCTGCAAAAGATCTGGGAATATCAGAACGCACCCTCTACCGGAAACTCAAGGATTTTCATCTCGATGATGAGTAATGCCGTGGTGATTATGAAAAAGATAACCCTATTGTTGCTCGTGGCGGGTGTCCTCGCGGGGTGTAAGTTGGAGAAGATCTCTTACGACTTCAAGGGTGTCACGCTTGACGCCTCCGTGAAGACTTTTTCCGTGGATTTCTTCTCGAATAAGACACCGTTTGCGCCTAATCTCGGTTCTGATTTCACGGAGGCGCTCAAGGCTTATCTCCGCTCGCGTACCTCGCTGTACGAGGTGACCGATAATAACGGAGATATCCGCTTCTCGGGACAGATTACCGGTTTCTCGCAACGCCCTATGGAGATTCAACGCGATGAGGTGGCCGCGAATAATCGCCTCACGGTGACAATACAGGTGAAGTTCGTGAACACGAAGTCTGACAAGGAGTCAGATAGCTTTGACACCAGTTTCTCGCACTATGAAGATTTCGGCGTGGACCAGGATTATAGCTCCGTCGAGACGGAGTTGCTGAAAAAGATCACGGACAAGATCATCGAGGATGTCTTCAACAAGGCTCTCGTGAACTGGTAAACGCGTAGCGGGTCATGGAACAATTATTCAAATGGATCGCCGTCGGGAAGTGTGACGAGAAGGAATTCCGGCACGTCGAGTCGCTCGTCGAGGAGTTCCCTTATTTCTTTGCTCCTCGCCTGCTCTGCCTGAAGAGGACGTTCGATACCGATCGCGCCTCCTACCCGGAAAAATTAAGGCAACACGCCATTCATATCCCTGATTTTAAATTGCTCTATCGCTACCTGCATCGCCTGCCGCCGTTCGAGCAAGGGATGGCTGGATCACCCGCGGGTGGCCAGGGGGAGGCTTTCGAGTTCCACGGGATACCCGCCCGCGTGCCGGTGTACCGGATAGAAGACGAGTTCCCGGAAGGGGCGGGAGAAACGCTGTCCGCTCAACGGGAAGAAGACCCGATAGATGTCTTTATCCGGGAGAAACCGGGGATGTCGCGAGTGCCCGTCGCGACCGGGGAGGAAGAAGGCGCGAACGGGCCGCCCCTGGAGGATGAAGAGGAATTTTTTACTGAAACACTGGCGAAAATTTACCTCAAACAAAAATTATATGACAAGGCTGTCGCGACTTATATGAAATTAAGTTTGAAATATCCGGAAAAAAGTATTTCCTTTGCACGCTCGATAGAGGAAATAAATGAAATAAAAAATAACACAAAATAGTCATGTACACTACGATTTCGATTTTGCTCATTATTATTTGCGTCCTGCTGATATTGATCGTGCTGGTGCAAAACTCCAAGGGAGGCGGCTTAGCCTCCTCGTTCGCTGCCTCTAACCAGATCATGGGGGTGAGGAAAACGACAGACTTCCTGGAGAAGGCCACGTGGACATTAGCCGGGGCCGTATTCGCGTTGTGTGTCATTGCTTCTCTGCTTGTCCCCAGGGGAGAGGAAGAAAGCAGCTCCGCGTTGGATGGTCGGAGTGGGCAAATCCCGGTACAAACCACCCCGAATTTCCCGATCCAGGGCATTGGTGGAGAGACGACTCCTCTCCCGCTGGAGGAGAATACGAATGAATAAAGGTAAAAGGAATGAAGAAGAAAGATCTTTTCTTGACATTCCAATGTCAGTGTGTCATCAATACTGGCATTTTTTTTCTTTGGCACGGAAAATGTAGGTGCTCGAAACAGATTTAAAAAAAACACATGTGAAACTTTAAAATGGTAAGAATTATGACACTAAAAACTGTTCTTAACAAAATTATCGTGGAGCCGGTAGAGGCAGAGTCTAAAACGGCATCGGGCATCATCATCCCGGATACTGCGCAGGAGAAACCCCAAAAGGGAATCGTCGTGGCGACAGGGAAGGGAAAGCATGAAGAGCCCATGGAAATCAAGGTAGGAGATACCGTACTTTTCGGAAAGTATTCCGGGACGGAACTCCATATCGATGAGAAGAAGTATTTGGTCATGAATCAATCCGACATTTTGATTATCCTGTAATGTAGAACTATTTAAAATTTAAGCTGTATGGCAAAAGAGATTAAGTTTAATATCGAAGCGCGTGACCTGCTGAAGAAAGGCGTGGATGAACTGGCCAACGCCGTGAAAATCACTCTTGGTCCCAAGGGACGCAACGTGGTTATCGAGAAGAAATTTGGTGCCCCGCAAATCACCAAAGACGGGGTGACTGTGGCAAAAGAGATCGAACTTTCTGATCCTTACGCTAACATTGGTGCGCATATGGTGAAGGAAGTGGCCTCCAAGACGGGTGATGACGCCGGAGACGGTACGACCACGGCAACCATCCTTGCCCAGTCCATCATCAACGTGGGGCTGAAGAACGTGACCGCCGGGGCCAACCCGATGGACCTGAAACGGGGCATCGACAAGGCCGTGACTGCCGTCGTGGCAAGCTTGGAGTCGCAAAAAGAGGACGTGGGAGAGGATTACGAGAAGATCCGTCAGGTTGCCCGTGTCTCCGCTAATGGCGACGACTCCATCGGCCATCTCATCGCTGATGCCATGAAGAAGGTTTCCAAGGAAGGCGTCATCACGGTAGAAGAGGCCAAGGGGATCGAGACCGAGGTAAAGGTCGTCGAGGGAATGCAGTTCGACAGGGGATATATCTCCGCGTACTTCGTGACCGACACCGAGAAGATGCAGGCCTATTTCGACAGTCCCTACATCTTGTTGTATGACAAAAAGGTCTCCACGATGAAGGAGTTACTCCCGATTCTCGAGCCGGTAGCACAGTCGGGCCGTGCCCTGCTGATCGTGGCCGAGGATGTCGAGAGCGAGGCGCTGACCACGTTGGTCGTGAATCGCCTGCGCGGCTCGTTGAAGATTGCCGCCGTGAAAGCCCCCGGGTTCGGCGACCGTCGGAAAGAGATGCTGGAAGACTTGGCCGTCCTGACGGGAGGCGTGGTGATCTCAGAGGAAAAGGGGATCAAGTTGGAAAACGCTACCATCGACATGCTGGGTAAGGCCGAGAAAGTAACCATCGACAAGGAAAATACTACCGTCGTCAACGGCGCCGGCAGCAAAAAGGCTATCGAGGATCGTATCGCGCAAATCAAGAAGTTGATCGAGGCTACCACCTCCGATTACGATAAGGAGAAACTCCAAGAGCGCCTTGCCAAGTTATCTGGTGGCGTGGCCGTTCTATACGTCGGGGCCGCCTCCGAGATCGAGATGAAGGAGAAGAAAGACCGGGTAGACGACGCCCTGAGCGCCACGCGTGCTGCCATCGAGGAAGGATTCGTGGCTGGCGGTGGCGTGGCATACGTCCGCGCCATCCCGTCGCTGGAGCAGTTGAAGGGAGATAACGAGGACGAGAGCACCGGCATCGAGATCATCAAGCGCGCCATCGAAGAGCCGCTCCGCCAGATTGCCGTTAACGCGGGCGTGGAGGGAGCTGTCGTGGTAAACAAGGTGAAAGAAGGCAAGGGTGACTTCGGCTACAACGCTCGCACGGGAGAGTTCCAGAACCTGAAAGAGGCTGGGGTGATCGACCCGAAGAAAGTCGCACGCGTGGCACTGGAGAACGCTGCCTCGATCGCCGGGATGTTCCTGACCACCGAGTGCGTGCTGGTAGAAGAGAAGAAAGAAGAGGCTCCCGTTCCCGGTGGCATGGGCGGGGGGATGCCAGGCATGATGTAAAATCAACGTGCAACGAGAATATAAAGAGGCCCTGCAAGTGGGCCTCTTTGTACAACGAGAATATAAAAGAGGTCCTGCAAGGGGCCTCTTTTATTTTCTAAGCCTTGTCTTGCCGGCACGGGAGCTGGTGTCGGGCATGATACAATCAGCTTGGGTTCGTCCCGGGCTAATTCCTGCTTGATCGTTTCCAGCGAGATTTCCGGGTACCTTGTCGACGGGTGGAAATATACTTCCCCGTGTTCCGGTGATCTTGTCAACAGGTAAAGACATACATTCCCGATTTCCTGTGATCTTGTCAGCAGGTAGAGACATACCTTCCCGGTTTCCTGTGATCTTGTCGACAGGCAAAGACATACCTTCCCGATTTCCGGTGATCTTGTCGGCAGGTAGAGACATACATTCCCGGTTTCCGGTGATCTTTCCAGCAGGTAGAGACATACCTTTCCGGTTTCCTGTGATCTTGTCGGCAGGTAGAGACATACATTCCCGGTTTCCGGTGATCTTGTCGGCAGGTAGAGACATGCACCCCCGGTGTTCCGGGGATCTTGTTGCCGGCAGGGAGCATACTTCTCCTACATTCCGGGAAATAACGGTAAGGTGGGGGGCATCCCGTGGGCAGGCTCGCGTCAACCGCGCGCGGAGAGAATAAAAGTAGCCCCTCAAGTAGCCTCTTTTAATTTCTTTATACCTTTGTCCGGAACAATAAAAACACGAATATATGGCTCAAGAAGACACATTCAAGAAGCTCGTTGCCCATTGCAAAGAATACGGTTACGTCTTTCCCTCCTCCGAGATATACGACGGTCTGGGGGCGGTATACGATTACGGTCAGCACGGCGTGGAACTAAAGAACAACATCAAGCGATACTGGTGGGAATCCATGACGCTGCTACACGACAACATCGTCGGCCTGGACTCCGCGATCTTCATGCACCCCTCGACCTGGAAAGCCTCCGGTCACGTGGACGCCTTCAACGACCCGCTCATCGACAACAAGGACTCCAAGAAGCGCTACCGTGCCGACGTGCTAATCGAGGAACACGCCGCCAAGTACGAGGAAAAAGCCGAAAAAGAGATAGAAAAAGCGCGCGAGCGCTTCGGGGAACACTTCGACGAGGCACTCTTTCGTCAGACAAACCCGCGTGTCGCGGCATACATCGAGAAGCGCGACGATCTCCTCTCCCGTTTATCCGACGCGTTAAACGCGAACGACCTCGCGGCCCTTCGCCAGCTCGTCATCGACAACCAGATCGTCTGCCCGGTCAGCGGCACGTGCAACTGGACGGAAGTACGTCAGTTCAACCTCATGTTCGCCACCGAGATGGGATCCACCGCCGAGGGATCCAGCAAGATATACCTTCGCCCGGAGACGGCCCAGGGCATCTTCGTCAACTTCCTGAACGTCCAGAAGAGTGGCCGGATGAAGATCCCCTTTGGCATCGCGCAAATAGGCAAGGCTTTTCGCAACGAGATCGTGGCCCGTCAATTCATCTTCCGCGTGCGGGAATTCGAGCAAATGGAGATGCAATACTTCGTTCCTCCCGGCGCGGGCATTGAATGGTTTCACCGTTGGAGAGACCTTCGCCTGCAATGGCACCTGGCGTTAGGCTTCGCCCCTTCCGCCTACCGTCTTCACGACCACGACAAGCTCGCCCACTACGCCGACGCCGCCACCGACATCGAGTTCCGTTTCCCGTTTGGCTTCAAGGAAGTCGAGGGAATCCACTCCCGCACCGACTTTGACCTGCGTCGTCACCAGGAGTTCTCCGGGAAAAAGATGCAATACTTCGACCCCTCGCTCGGCGTCTCCTACATTCCCCACGTCGTCGAGACCTCCATCGGCGTCGACCGGATGTTCCTCCAGGTCATCTCGGCCTCCTACCGCGAGGAGGTCGTCGCCGCCGGCGACACGCGTGTCCTGCTCGCGTTGCCCCCGGCCCTGGCCCCGGTCAAGCTCGCCGTGCTGCCGCTCGTGAAGAAAGACGGGCTACCCGAAAAAGCCGGGGAAATCACCCGTCGCCTTCGCCTCGATTACCCCTGTCATTACGACGAGAAAGACTCCATCGGCAAGCGCTACCGTCGCCAGGACGCCATCGGCACGCCCTTCTGCGTCACCGTTGACCACCTCTCCCTCCAGGAGAACACCGTCACCATCCGCTACCGCGACACCATGCAGCAGGAACGCGTCGCCATCGACCGCCTCCCCGACATCATCGACGAGAAGGCATCCCTCAAGACGCTCCTCCGCCTCCTTCCCTCCCTCTAACCGGGAACGAAACGGCGGCCCCCTTCTTTCCGGGGGCCGCCGTTCTTCCATCCGTCGCCGCGTTCACTCGCCGATATACACTCCCAGGTGTGGCGGCTGGTTATACCCCACGTTCTGCGCGGCCACCGCCAGGCGATACACGTGATCGTGCATCAGCGTCGGCAACCGCGAGCGCGTCGGGATCGTCGTCGTGAAAATCAACAAGCGTCCCGGGTCATTCCCGTCGTAAAACACCACCTCCTCCCGCCAGTCCCCGAACACGTCGGCGCTCAGGCAGGGATTCTTCTTGCTCCCGTTAATCGACCGCGCGCCGAACGTCGCGAAATCCACCACGAGCGCGGCCTTTTCACCGTCCCACTTCTCGATTCTCGTCCCGTCCAGCAGTTCATCCTGCACGTCCCCGTCCCAGTACACGCGGAAATTCACCGACGGCTTGCGCGTCGAGATCACCTTCCCCGTGATCGAGTAAACGCTGTCGCTCGCCGAACTCCAGAACTCGAAGCCCCGGTAGCGCGCGTCCACGTCCGCGGCCATTCCTCGTCCCACGTCCACCGTCGTTGGGCGGCCGAAGAGCAGCTCGCCCGTCCCCGCGTCCCTCAGCTCCACGCCGGCGGGGCATGGCCTCGTCTCGTGCACGTCGAAGAACTCCAGGCCGGGGCGTTCCGGGTCCATGTCCGAGAGGTGATGCGCGTCCCCGTGCCCCAGGCCGGTAGAATACAGCAGCCGCCCGTCGTCGTCGATACATGCCGCGCCGTACACGATCTCGTCCCGCCCGTCCCCGTCCACGTCCCCGGCGGCCACGCTGTGATTCCCCTGCCCGCGTGCCGTCCCGCGCGCGTCCTCGCTCGTGTCCGAGTCATACACCCACCGCCTCGCCAGCCGTCGCCCGTCGAAATCGTACGCCGCGAGCACCGCCCGCGTGTAATATCCCCGGCACGTCACCAGCGACGGGCGTTGCCCGTCCAGGTAGGCCACGCACGCCAGGAAGCGATCCACGCGATTCCCGCGCGGGTCTCCCCATGCCTCTCCCCGTCGTTCCCCGCGTGGCGGCTCGTACGCCACCGTCGTCACCTCCTCGCCCGTCCTCCCGTCGAACACCGTCAGGTACTCCGGCCCGTCGAGCACGAAGCCCGCCTCGTCACGGTACACGGCCAGCGAGTCATCGCCCTCCATCACCACCGCTTTCCCTCGCCCGTCCCTTGTCCCCGGCGCCGTCTTGCAGGCCATCTCGGCCCGCCCGTCGCCGTCCAGGTCGTAGACGATAAATTGCGTGTAGTGCGCCCCCGCGCGGATGTTCACGCCCAGGTCGACGCGCCACAGGCGCGTGCCGTCCAGCCGGTAGGCGTCCAGCAGCACGGGGTCCGTCACTCCTGTTTGCGAGTTATCTTTTGCCCGCGCGTTCCACTTCACGACGATCTCGTACGCCCCGTCGCCGTCCAGGTCGCCGACGCTGCAGTCGTTCGGCAGGTAACCCTCCGCGCCCGTCGGGCGATCCAGCGCCACCGCCAGGTAGGGTGTCTTCCACGGCCTCGTCTCCCGCGACGCTTTCCCTTCTCGCCCGCCCGTCACGCTTCTCACCGTGTAGACGCTCGCCGTCGTTCCCTCGCCGTCCACGAGGCACGTCGCCCCGTCGAGCGGCGAGCTGTTGACGCGCTGCCCGTCGCGGTACACGTTGAACGCGATGCCGGCGGCGTCATCTCCCAGTAATCGCCAGCTGACGAACACGCCGCTGTCTACTTTCACCGCTACCACGCCGCGGTCTAACCGTTCCGTCGCGCGCGGCCGCTCCGGTTTGCTTCCCGTCACCAGCAAGGCGGCGACGATAAGTAAAATCACTGCTCTCATGTGTCAAAGGTTTTAATGTGCCGCAAGATATGAAAAACCCCGCGTCCGCGATGCCGGGGTGGCGCGCCGGATGCCCGTTAAAAAAGATCCGCGGGGCTTACCTTATGTTGTTCTTCACCGGGGGGAACAACTCCCCGCGTTTTCGCGTGGAGACCGTACGCGCGAGCAGGAAATCGTTTTTTAGTACCCCTCTGTCAAATGTCCGCGGGGCATTGCAAACTCGCGATGCCCCTTTGTCAAATGTCTGCGGGGCATTGTAAACTTGCAATGCCCCTTTGTCAAATGTCTGCGGGGCATTGCAAACTCGCGATGCCCCTTTGTCAAATGTCTGCGGGGCATTGTAAACTTGCAATGCCCCTTTGTCAAATGTCTGCGGGGCATTGCAAACTCGCGATGC
>JAIRKS010000200.1 GCA_031259905.1 Odoribacteraceae bacterium | reverse complement strand
AACGCGACCGGCAGGAGCACGCCGAGTAACAGTGAATAGAATTGTTTCATGGTATGATTTATTTATGGGTTAATGCGAAATATCGTAAGCGAGTAAGGGGGCAGGACAACCCGTGAGAGTGCGCTCGTATCGACGCTTCCCGTCACCGGCCGCGCGCCCCTGTCATCCGGTCTCCCGGTCAACACTGTTCGGGTAGCTGCGCTCCCCGACGTTCCCGCATCCGGAAGTTCCATGTTCACGTTCACGGGAAGCAGATTCACGAGCTTGACGAAGACGTCTCCCGTCTTTTTCGACCGGGTGACCGAGCAGGCGATACGTCGTTTCACCTCTTCCCTGTCGTTTCCCACGTGGAGATCGTTCGCGAGGTACTCGTCCCCCGCGTTCTCGCTGAACAGCTTTTGGACGTGATACCCCACCGTGAGCTTCACCTCCTCGTTATTGAAATAGATCAGATCAGGATTCCAGTTGACGCGGCCTTCTCTCGCCAATAGCGGGGCATACGAACTCATGATGACCACGTCCCCGTTTCGTTCCAGCGTCGTGAGGTGCAGGGCTTCGGCCAGCGCCGTCTCGACGTTATTGGGGCGGCCGGGCAGGTGGGCGGCGTATTCACCGAGGTAGACTTTCGACTTTGAACGGTCGTACTTGTCGTAGAAGTCCTGGTTGTAGATAAACCACGCGGGTGGCTGGTAATAGTGCTCGTCGACGACCGGCACGCCGAGTTTCGAGGCCACGTCCCACCCCTCGCAGTAATCCGTGCCCTCGGAGAATGGACCGACCGTCCCGATGACAGTGATCTCCGGGTACTTTCTCTTCACGGCCTCGAAGATCATCGCGAAGCGTTCCTCGAAGACATCGCTGATCAAGTCTTCGTTTCCCACGCCGATATACTTCAGGTTAAACGGTGCCGGGTGACCGGCTTCTACGCGTTTCTTCCCCCAGGGAGTATGCTTGTCGCCGTTTGCCCACTCGACGAGGTCCAGTACCTCTTGCACGTACTCCTCCATCTCCTCGAGGGGGATACCTCCCTGTTGTCCGGGGCCTCCCGTGCCGGAGTTTTGGCACGGGACGCCCGCCGGTACGATTGGAAGCGGCTCCGCGCCGATGTCCTCGCAAAACTGGAAGTATTCGAGGTAGCCCAGTCCGACGCTCTGGTGATACCCCCAGATGTTCCTCTGCGGCACGCGTGCCTCGAGCGGCCCGATGGTCGTTTTCCAGCGGTACATGTTGTCCAGGCCGTCGCCGTGTGCCACGCACCCGCCGGGGAAGCGGACGAAGCGCGGCTTCAGATCGGCGATTGCCCGGGCAAGGTCGTCGCGCAGCCCGTTCTCGCGCCGTTTGAACGTGTTCCGGGGGAAGAGCGAGATCATGTCGAGGTCTACCCGACCGTTCCCGCGCGGGACGATGACCAGCATGCACTTTGGCGCGGTTTTTCGGGCGACGAGCGTTGTCTTGTGCTTTTTCCATCCCTTGCTGGCCGGGACGTTCACGCGTGCCCGTGCCACGGTATCCCCGTTTTCACTGTCGACGAGAAACGCGTCGACGGGCATCTTCCCCGCGACACGGGCGAACAGCGAGAGGTTGTACGACTCGCCTGCTTTCACGGCGATCCCGTCGTACCCGTTGTTTGTTAGCCCGCTCTTGCCGTCGGCGAGTAGCGCTATATAATGCTTGTTGTTCGGGTGGAGGGGGGCGACGGTGTCGATCACCCCGCGTGTTGTCCATGCCGTGCCGTGATGCCAATTCCTGTCGCGTCCTCCTTTTTCGGCGGGATCGTACTCGAAATCGCGGTTTCGTACCAGTTCGGCGTACAATCCCCCGTCGGCGGCGTGACTGATGTCCTCGAAGAAGACGCCGATCAACATATCGCTGACAGGTCGCGTCTCCCCGGCGCGCAACGACAGGCGGGCCTCTACCTCTCGCAGGCCGGCGAAGCGGGTGGGGTCGTCTTTCGCCTGTTCATTCCACAGTCGGTTGTTGTAGGCGGCGAGACGTGCCGTCGTCTCGATGTGGTCAACGACGTCCCACGCTACCCGGAAGACATTCGGTTGCTCGCCGTCCCGTAGATCCAGCGCGGCGACGAGGGATTCTTCCCTCTCGCGCGGGTGATACGATTGTCGTCCCCACGTCACCAGGTCGGGCGACGAGGCGTGCGCGATCGTCTTGTCATCCGCGTACCAGAGGCAATGCCACGTCCCTGACGGGTCACGCGTCAAGCGGACATTCGTCATTCTTTTCCCGCTTCCCCACGGGCCGTAATCGCACTGGAGGAAGCCGTGATTATTCCACGCGTCGCGCCACTCTGCGCCGTCGTTGCTCCAGCAGAAGCGCAACCTGTTCCCGCTATCGTAAGCCTTGACGTATGCCGAGTCCGGCACGTCAGCGGCTGCCGGGAGGGAGGCGCTCGCCATGACAAGCGCGAACAGGCACGCGTGAAATAATGATGCTGTTTTCCCGGATCTGTTCTTCATGTTCATACTTCTCGTTTATCGTTCAAAAGAGGGAGCGCTCCCTGCTTATCTTTTCCTGATGACGAGCCTGTCTCCCGAGTCGTCCATCTCGAACAGGCGGGGGACGCGGACGTACCTCCCGTTGATGTTCGCGTGGCTGTGCACGGACATCAGCAGCCGGCCGTCGAACGCGCGGAAGAGCATCCCGTGGCCGAAATTCGGTGGCGTGATGGGTTCTCGCTCGTGCACCCAGGGGCCGTCCAGCGTGCCGCTCTCCGAGTAGGCGATGCCTTGCGTGTAGTCTCCCATCACCCAACTCGTCCACAACATGCCGAGCCGTCCCGTCCCCGTGCGGAAGAGCCACGGGCCGTCGGTAACCTTGTTCGGGATCACCCTGTCGCCGACCCGTTCGCTGCTCCAAGGAGAGTCCGAGGCGAAGAAAAGCACCTTCCCGTTACCCACCGTGCCGCTCAGGCCGGGTTTCAGGCGGATCTTCTCGATCGTGCCGTTCCAGTTCTGCAACCACTCGCGGCAATAGACCATGTAGGGTTGCCCGTCGGTATCCACCCAGAACGTCCCGTCGAGCGTTGGGCGATCGGCGGGGAGGTATTCGGGATCGGACATGGGGAGGTACGGCCCGGCAGGGTGGTCGCTCACCAACACGTGGCAGGCGCGGCGTTCGATGGCGTTCCCCTTAACCGTGTCGATCTTCACGTCGCGGTTCGTGAACGTGGCAAAGTAATAATACTTCCCCCCGTGCGCGTGCAGTTCGGCGGCCCAGACCATCGGGTATGGTCCCATCCACGAGGCGTGATCCGTTGCGGTAGCCCGGTAGGGGCCGTCCCATGCCTTCAAATCCTTGCTCTTCCAGATCATCCCGCCGGTGCCGGTCATGTAATAGGTAGCGGATTTCTCGTCGGCGAGGATACAGGGATCGCTCAGGCGGATGGAATCCAGGGGGACGTTCATTCTTGTCCACGGTCCGCCGCTCCAGTGCTCCCACAGGCGGGTGACCTCGGCGGTGGAGACGGGAATCACGGCCCCGTGCTTCGGGGAGGTGAAGTTGATGGCGCGTGTCGTTCCTTTGCTAAAGTGCCCGGCGTTCGAGAAATGGACGAAGTCGTCCGTTTCACAGAAGCCGAAGTTGTGCGGTTGTATACTGAAAATATCGTACATCAGCACCCACTTGCCGTCGCGTCTCCAGACGTTTGGTGCTTCGCAGGAGCCCGATTCGTGATCCACCTGCCTTGGCTCGTAGACGTAGCCCCCGTTGATCCGGTTCGAGAAAGCCATCTTGATGCCTCCCGGATTCTCCTGCGCCACGTACATCATGCAGAAGCGCCCGTCGGGCAGCGCGGTGAT
>JAIRKS010000120.1 GCA_031259905.1 Odoribacteraceae bacterium | reverse complement strand
GCGATCTCGCCGCAATTTGCAGGAAGATCGCCCCACTCTGGGAAACTCTCTCCGAAACTGCAGGAAGATCGCCCCACTCTGGGAAACTCTCGCCGAAATTGCAGGAAGATCGCCCCACTCTGGGAAAACCTCGCCGCAATTTGCAGGAGAATCGCCCCACTCTGGGACGGTCTCCCGAAAACTGCAGGAGAATCGCCCCACTCTGGGACGGTCTCCCGAAAACTGCAGGAAGATCGTCCCACTCTGGGACGGCGCGTCGGCATGTCACCGCCCCGCGTCCCCGGTTGCCGGTCGCGGGAAAAAAACGTACATTCGCGGGAAACAGCAAGATTAATCACAGAATTATTTATCCCATGAAGCATAACACCTCTTGTTCTCCCGTACACCCTAAACACTCGTTCGCGTGCGCTACTCCATCCACGAGATAACGGCGATCACCGGCGGGAAGTTAGAAGGAGACACCCCCGTCGAGATCAGCGAGTGCAGCATCGACAGCCGCTCCATCCTCAGGCCGGGGCAGACCCTCTTCTTCGCCCTCGCCGGGGAACGGCACGACGGGCACGACTATATCCGGGAACTATACCACGCGGGCGTCCGGGCGTTCGTCATCCGCGAACGGCGCGAGGAGTTCGAGAACCTCGCGGGGGCGGCCTTTGTCGTCGTGCCGGACGTGACGCGGGCCTTGCAAGACCTCGCCACGCGTCACCGTGAACGATCAACGGCGCGCGTCGTCGCCATCACCGGGAGCAACGGCAAGACGATCGTCAAGGAGTGGATACACCAGATGGCGCCCCCCGCGTGGCGCCTCTACCGCGGGCCGCGGAGCTACAACTCGCGGGTGGGCGTCCCCCTCTCGCTCCTCGGCATCGACGAGGGAGACCGGATCGCCGTCATCGAGGCAGGCATCTCGCGGCCGGGAGAGATGCAGAGGCTCGCGGAGATGATCGCGCCGTGGGTAGGCATCTTCACGTGCATCGGCGACGCGCACGACGAGAACTTCTCGTCGAGGGAAGAGAAACTCGCCGAGAAAGCGTTGCTCTTCCGCTCGTGCAACGTCATCATCGGTCGGGCCGGCGAGACACTCGACCGCGTCGTCGGGAGATGCCCCGGCGCGCGCCGCTTCGCGTGGGGAGAGGGAGAGGAGGCAGAAGTACGCGTGTTGCGCTGGCAGGGACGGGAAGTGGAGATCGAGTACCTCGGCCGGCGGGCACGGCTCGCGCTCCCGTTCGCCGACGACGCGTCGAGGGAGAACGCCCTGAACGCCGCCTGCTTCCTGCTCCTCGAGGGGATGCCGCTCGACGAGGTGACGGAAAGGGCCGGGAAGCTGACGCCCGTCGCGGCGCGCATGGAGATCAAGGAGGGCGTCAACGGGTGCACGCTCGTGAACGATTACTATAACTCCGACCCGGCAGCGTTCCGGCTGGCGTTGCGCTCGCTGGCGTTCCAGGAGCGAGGGAAGGAACGCGTGGTGATCCTCACCGATTTCGACGAGACGGGAAGAGAGCCGCGAGAGCTATACCGGGAGGCCGGCGAGGCCACGCGCCAGGCCGGCGTGACGCGCGTCATCGGCATCGGGGAGGAGATCTCGCGACACCGGGACGCGTTCCCCGACGGCTCGCGGTTTCACGAGACAACGAGGCAATTCATCGAGCGGGAAAAGCGCGAGGGATTCCGCGACCAGGTGATCTTGCTCAAGGGCGCGCGGAGGTTTCGCCTGGAGTACGTCGCCGGCTTCCTGCAGAAACAGTCGCGGGAGACGCTGCTGGAAGTAGACCTCGACGCGATGGTGTATAACCTGAATTACTTCCGTTCGCTGACGCCGGCGCGGGTGGCCGTGATGGTGAAAGCGTTCACGTACGGGAGCGGGGCGCGAGAAGTGGCCTCGCTGTTACAGTACCACCGGGTGGACTACCTGATGGTCGCCTTCGTCGACGAGGGGATAGAGTTGCGCGCCGCGGGGATCACGTTGCCCATCGCCGTGATGAACCCCGGGCGGGAGTCGCTCGACGAAATGATCGCCCTCGACCTCGAGCCGGAGATATACTCGCTGGAATTCCTCGACGCGTTCGAGCGCGCCCTCGCCCGGCACGGCGTCAAACGCTTCCCGGTGCACGTGAAGCTGAACACGGGAATGAACCGGTCGGGGCTGGACGAAACGGAGATCCCCGCGCTGCTCGCCTTCTTCGACAGGCCGAGGGCCGCCTTCCCGCGTTCGGTGTTCTCCCACCTGGCAGGGAGCGATGACCCCGCGCACGACGACTTCACGCTCCTGCAAGCAAAGCGTTTCGAGGCAGCAAGCGACCGCGTGCGCGCGGCGTTCGATTACCCCGTGTGGCGTCACCTGCTCAACTCGGCCGGGATAGAACGCTTCCCCCGCTATCACTTCGACATGGTGCGCGTCGGCATCGGGCTGCACGGCATCAGCGCCGTCGACGCCCCGCTACTGCCCGTCAGCACGCTGACGACGCGCGTCGACGCGACAAGGATGATCGCTCCGGGAGAGGCCGTGGGGTACAACCGCCAGGGGCGCGTCGACAAACCCTCGCTCGTGGCAACGCTCCCCGCGGGGTACGCCGACGGCATCGACCGCCGCCTCGGTAACGGCCGCGGGGAGGTGCTCGTCCGCGGGAAACGTGCCCCGTTCATCGGGAACATCTGCATGGACTCCTGCATGATCGACGCGACAGGCACCGGGGCCGTGCCGGGAGACGAGGTCGAGATCTTCGGGAAACACGTCCCGGTGACGGAAGTCGCCGCGCGGGCCGGGACAATCCCCTACGAGGTGCTGACGGGTATATCGCGGCGCGTGAAACGAGTATATTATAAAGAGTAAAGCATGAAAAAGATTGTATTGATCATCGCTTGCGCGATACCGGGGACGGTCGCGGGGCAACCGGCATTCGACGAGTGGTTCAAGCACGAGACGTTACGCCTGGACTTTATCCACGCGGGAGACCGCGAGCGGGAGGAGTTGTTCTTCGACGAGCTTACCGGTGAACCTCACTGGGGAGGATCTACCGTGAACCTCGTCGACACGACCTTCCTCGGTAACTATTACGTGAACGTCACCGACCTCGCCACCGGGACGCTCGTCTACTCCCGCGGCTTCTGCACGCTCTTCCGCGAGTGGAGGGACTCGGACGAGGCACGCCGCGAGAACAAGGCATGCACCGGGACGGTCGTCATGCCCTTCCCCAGGAAGGATGCCCGCGTGGAAATCCTCGCCAGGAACAGGCGAGGGATGTTCGAGAAGAAGTTCGAACGCGTGATCCGCGTGGAGGATTGCTTTATCAAGAGGGAAAGAAGGCAGGTCTACCCGACGACGGAGATCCTCTCGTCCGGCGACCCGGCGCGATGCGTCGATATCGTCTTGCTCCCCGACGGGTACGCGGCCGGGGAGATGGAGAAGTTCATCGAGGATTGCCGGGCGTTCACGCGCTCTCTCTTCTCGTTCTCCCCTTACCGCGAGCACGAGCACCTCTTTAACGTCTGCGCCGTGCTCGCCCCCTCGACGGAGTCAGGCGTCGATATACCCAGGGAGGGCGTCTGGAAGAACACGCTGCTCGACTGCTCGTTTTACACGCTGGACTCGGAACGCTACCTGATGACGTTCGACCACAAGACGCTCCGCGACCTGGCGTCGAACGCGCCGTATGACTTCATTCACGTGATCGTCAACACGGGGAAGTACGGCGGCGGCGCTATCTATAACCATTACGGGACGAGCGCGGCGGGACACGGCCTCTCGGCGAAGATACTCGTGCACGAGTTCGGTCATCTCTTCCTGGGCCTCGGCGACGAGTACGCCGCGGAGGGAGAGTTCGACGGCATGTACCCGCTCGACGTGGAACCGTGGGAGGTCAACCTCACGACACGCGTCCATTTCGAACGCAAGTGGAAGGATCTCGTCGACGAGGACACGCCCGTGCCCACACCCCTCGACCCGTCGCGTCCCGCGAGAATCGGGCTTTACGAGGGAGCGGGATACGTCGCGAAGGGCGTCTACCGCCCGCGGCAGGATTGCCTGATGCGGACATTGCAAGGGGATGAGTTCTGCCCCGTCTGCACGCGGGAGATCATCAAGCAGATCCATTTCTACGCGGAATGAAAGACTCCCTCGACTTTAGCATCATCACGATTGGCCCGCTTGCCTCCCGTGCGGAGTTGCGGCAGGCGGCGGCGAACGCGAACACTCCATACGTATTCCTTCGTGCGGCGAACACGCGAGTACTTCCCGGTACACTCGACGCGGAACGCTTCGCGCAGGTGGCCGAGGTGACGGGGGCGGTCATGCTCTATTCCGACTACCGGGAAGAGCGGGAGGGAGAACTCCTCTCGCGCCCGACAATCGAGTACCAGCCCGGTAGCCTCCGTGATGACTTCGACTTCGGGCCGTTA
>JAIRKS010000073.1 GCA_031259905.1 Odoribacteraceae bacterium | reverse complement strand
AGGGAGCCGCCGGTGACGCCCAGGGCGACGAACAGCCACTCGTCGCGGCGATTCTTCGCGCGTTCCTTCCCGGCGGTGAGCGGGAGGATCAGCAAGTAGGCGACGAGGAAGCGATAGAGCATGATCCCGGCGGGCGTCAGGCCGTGCTCGAGGAGCACCTTCGTGGAGACGAACGTCGCGCCCCAGACGAGGGCCGTCGCGAGGGCCATGCCGTGCGCGATAGCATTTTGCCTATTGGTGTTCTGCCGTTTGGCGTTCATGCCGGGGCGAGGAGGCTAAAGAGGGTAATGGCGGCCACGGTGAGCAGGCCGGCGAGGAGGATGACGCGCGTGCCTTCGAGCCCTTCATCCCGCCGGGGCGCGAGGGAGGGGACGCGCGCGCGGAGGTACCGGTACGCGGCGTGGACGGTCAGTCCGGAGAGGAAGCCGACGATGACGCCGGCGGCGACGTCCGCGGGGTAGTGGACCCCCGCGTAGACGCGGGCGTAGCAGGTGGCGACCGTCCAGGCGATGAAGAAGGCGGCGATCGACTGCCGTCGGGTGAAGAGGAAGAGGAACGTCGTCAGCGCGGCGGTATTGGCCGCGTGCGCGGAGGGAAACCCGAACGCGCCGCCGCGCCTGCCGTTGACCAGGTGGACGATCTCCTCCAGCGCGGCGGCCCGCGACGGGCGCGGGCGGGCGAACAGGGGGCGGAGCACGGTGCTCGTGAGCTGGTCGGCGACGAGCACGAGCAGCGCGAAGGCGGCGGTGGCGGCGATGACGCCCCGCCAGTTGAAGTTTCTGCACAGCACGAGGAGTATCGCGGCGTACATCACCGCCCACGTCTCCTTCCCCGCGAACAATCCCGCGAGGCGATCCGCGCGCGGGCAGTGCATCCCGTTTATCGCGAGGAGCAATTGCTGATCCCACTCTTGAAGTACTTCCCACATGATGTCGCGTATTGATAGGCGACAAAAGTATCATTAAATCGCGGAAATACCTTTTATATTTGCACCAGTAAAAACAAGCGATACACATGATCCTCTACCCTCACGCCAAGGTCAACATCGGCCTGTTCATCACCGGGAAGCGTCCCGACGGCTTCCACGACGTGGAAACGATCCTCTACCCCGTCGCGTTGCGCGACACGCTGGAGATACACCTCGCCGGGGGCCGCGGCGAGTGCCACCTTCATTGCACGGGGGGCGACGCGGGCCTGCCGGCGGACAACCTCGTCGCGCGGGCGTACCGCCTGTTATCGGCGGACTTCGACCTCCCGTCGGCGCGCGTTCACTTGCACAAGTGCATCCCCTCGGGCGCGGGGCTGGGGGGCGGATCCTCGGACGCCGCCTTCGCCCTCGTGGCGCTGGACGCCTTGTGCGGCCTGGCGTTGGGCGAGCGAAGGCTGCAGCAGTACGCCGCCCGCCTCGGGAGCGACTGCCCCTTCTTCGTGCACGGTCGCCCCGTCGTGGCGCGGGGGAGGGGCGAGGTCATGGAGCCGGTAGACCTCTCGTTGGAGGGCTACCGCGTCGTTATCGTAAAGCCGCCGCTGGGCGTCTCCACGGCGGAGGCATACCGGCGCGTCTCTCCACGGGCGGCGCGCGTGTCGCTGGTGGAGGCAACGCGACGGTCGCCGGCGCGGTGGGAGGGGGTGGTGAACGACTTCGAGGAGGTCGTCATGTCGCTCGTGCCGTTGGTGCTGGAGATCAAGCAACGCTTGCTGGAGGCGGGCGCCGTGTACGCGGCCATGACCGGCAGCGGCTCGGCTGTCTACGGGCTATTCGACCGTCCCGTGGACGCGCGGGCGCTCTTCCCCGGGTACTTCACGTGGCAACAGGAGTGACGCGTCCGTCGCGCCGGCCATTCAATTGATAACGTTAAACAAAATCATCATGAACACGAACATTTTTCTTTACTTGTTAGCGGTGACGTGCCTCGTCGCGTCGCCGCGCCCCGCGGCGGCACGTGTCGCGGCGGGAGAAGACACGACGGCCTTCGTCACGATCCCCGTCCACGCGAACGCCTACACCGGCGCGACGCGTGATCGCCGGGTGCTTGACCCGCGCGAGGGCACCGCGAGGTGGACCGACGACGCGACGGTCTACAGCATCTACTTCAACGCCCGTGGCGCGGGGGAGCTGCGCCTCGCCCTACGCGGCTGCTCGGGGGGGGGAAAGGGGCAGCCCAACGCGCTCCGCGTGACGGTGAGCGTGAACGGCGAGCAGGCGCTCGCGCGCGATTTCCTTTACGACAAGGAGAGCGTCGACACCGACACGCTCGCGTTGCCCCCGGTGTCGCTCCCCGTCGTCAGGCAGGGACACGCGGGTAACACGGTACGCGTAGACCTGCAAGCCCTCGGCACGCGTCGCGGCGCGTATTACTTCCGCTTTCCGGCGCTGTTAGCCGGTGGTGAGGCGACGCTCGCGGGGGTGAATTTCGTGCCACCGTCTAACGCGCACTTCGGTCGTCGCGGCCCGTCCGTGCATCTTCGCCCGGCGATGCCGGTGGCGGACGTGGAGTACTTCTACACGGAGGTGTTTGTCCCGGTGGGGCAGGACGTCGTGGGCTCCTTTTTCATGTGCAACGGCTTCGGCGAGGGCTACGCGGGGATACAGGTGAACTCCGCGACCGAGCGGCGGGTGCTCTTCTCCGTCTGGTCGGCCTACCGCGTGGATAATCCCGCGCTGATGGGCAAGTACGCCCCGCGGCTCACGCGTGTCAACAACCGACCGGGGCAACGCGAGCACATCACTTACACGAAATTCGGCGGGGAAGGCTCCGGCGGACAGAGTTTCGCGCGTTACGCGTGGGAGGCAGGCAAGGTCTACCGGATGCTCACGCGGGTTCGCCCGCATCCGCGGCAGGATCTCTTCCCGGGGTCGACGTTATACAAGGCGTGGTTTCACGATGGTGACGAGTGGGTGTTTATCGCGGAGTGGCGCCGCGTGGAGTTGGACGCGGACGATAACCACGGGATACCGCCCGCGCCCCGTCGCTACGCGGGCGCGCATCATTTCCTGGAGAACTTTACCCCCGCGACGGGGAACGTCACGCGCCGGGGGACGTGGGATAACCAGTGGTTTATCAGCAAGGAGGGCGAGTATTTCGAGGCGACCGCTTTCACGTTCACGAACGATGCCACGGCCGCGGCCGGCCACCGCGTGGATCACGCCGGCGGCGTCGTGCCCGCTGGCGACACGCTCTCCGGCGCGGTTTTCCTGGAGACGGGCGGCTACTTCACGGGTAACGTCCCCTCCGGCACGCGCTTCACGAAGCCCGCGCGCGGCAAGCGCCCCGCGCTCGACCTCGACGCGCTGAACGCGATGGGCACGGACGATCCCGCCGTCGATCCCGTCCTCGACGCGGGCGAGAGGTACTGATCCTCTCGCCGCCGGGACGCGTACCGCGCCGTCGCGTGCCGGTAGCCTTGCCGCCGGTCGCGCCGCGCCACGGTGTCGCCTCCCGCCGCGCGGGCCTCGCGGGCGAGCGAGACAAAAAAAAGGAGCCGGGCAATTGTCCCGCGCTCCTTTTTTTTCGCGTCGACGGGAGGATGACCTCGCCGGCACTTGTTCCGTACCCGTTTCACTGCCCGTTTCCCGGTCGATCTCGTCGTCGTCCTCCTGCCTCCCGGCGGCGCGCCGGCCTCGCGCTTGCGCGAGCAGGAGTTTGTAGCGTCCTGCCATCTCGTTGTAATCGTGAATGAAGCCGGCCATGTCCGCGTTGTTGGAGAGGCCGAGCAGCACGGCCGCCGCGTCGATCCGGTCGAGCATCACGCGAAGGCGCTT
>JAIRKS010000119.1 GCA_031259905.1 Odoribacteraceae bacterium | reverse complement strand
ACCACCGCGAAGATCGACGATAAGATCATGCAAAACCTGCGTCGCAAGGGCAATCTCGTGGAGGAGATCCGTGAACTGATGGCCGATAAGACCCGCTTGAAGAGAGATATCGAAAACCTGTAAATAGTGTCCTCCATGTCTTATGTTTCACCGGGAAGCGGTACCGCGAGGGAAGCTCCCCGGTTTTTTATTTCCCCGCGCGTGCCGGTCAGCCAGGTACTGCCTCAAAAGTAAAGATAGTCCCCTATATTAAGGTATCGCCCCGGGAGGGACGACGAGTACCTTGTCGATGCGCGCGCCGTCCATGTCGATGATCTCCATCGTGAAGTCGTTCCAGGAGAGTTTCTCCCCGCAGGCGGGGACGTGCTGGAGGAGTTCGAGGATCAGGCCGCTGAGGGTGTTGTACTCGTTGTCGGGGTAGAGGTCTTGCATGTGAAAATGTTCCAGGAAGTCGTAGAAGGAGTATTGCCCGTCGACGAGCCACGTCCCGTCATCGCGGGCGATGATTTCCGGTTCTTCCCCGATCTCGGGCACTTCCCCGATGAGTGCCTCGAGGATGTCCTTGAGGGTGACGATGCCGAGGATGTCCCCGAACTCGTCGGTGATGATGCCGTACTTGACGCGCGCTTTCTTGAATTGTTCGAGGGTGGTGTAGACGCTGAGGTTCTCCGGCAGGTAGTTGGCCGGGCGGACGATCTCCTCGAGGGAGAAGTCGGGGGAGTCGATCTTCACGAAGAGGTCCTTGAGGTAGACGACGCCGAGCATGTTGTCGAAAGCGCCGGAGATCACGGGGTAGATGTTGAAGAGGTTTTCTTGTACTTTTTCGCGGACGCGGTCGATGTTGTCGCGGATGTCGATCCAGACGAGGTCGTTGCGGTGCGTCATGATCGACCCGACGTCGCGGTCGCCCAGGCTGAAGACGCGCCCGACGATGTGTTGCTCGACGGCCTGTACCTCGCCGTCGTCGTATCCTTCCTGGATGATGGCCTTGATCTCTTCCTCGGTGACTTTCCCCTCGTCGTCGGCTTGCTCGACGCGGAGGAGTCGCGCGAGGAGGGAGGTGCTGCGCGAGAGTAGCCAGACGAAGGGTGTGACCGCGAGGGAGAGTCCGTTCATCGGCTTGGCCATGATCTTGGAGACGCGTTCCGCCTTGCTCATCCCCCAGCGCTTGGGGAGTAGTTCACCCAGGACGAGTGTCAGGTAGGTGACAACGATGACGATCGTCGTCTTGGCGACGACGAGTGAGTAGGGCGATAGTATTTCTACGCGCTCGACGAGGCGGGCGAGGTCACCGGCAAAGGCTTCGCCGGAGTATAGCCCGGTGAGGATGCCGATGAGCGTGATGCCAACTTGCACGGTGGAGAGGAACTTGTCCGGGTCGCGGGCGAGTTTGAGCGCTTTTTCCGCGGATTTGCTTCCTCTCCTGGCGTCCATCTCGAGGCGGGATTTTCGCGCGGAGATTAGCGCGATCTCGGACATGGAGAGTATCCCGTTCAGGACGATTAAGCCGAGTATGATGATGATTTCCATCGTCGCTCCTTCCTGTCCTGTTTATTCTACCGGTATGAACAGGCGTATGATGCAGTATATGCCCCCGGACATGAGGATCGTGGCGGGTATGGTGAGTACCCACGCGGCCATGATGTTGGTGGCGGTGGCCCAGCGGACGGATGCCACGCCTTTCGTGACGCCGGTGCCGATGATGGAGCCGGTGATGGTGTGCGTCGTGCTTACCGGCACGCCGAGCACGGCGGTGCCGATCAGGGTGAGCGCGCCGGAGGTCTCGGCGCAGAATCCTTGCACGGGTTTTAGTTTTGCCAGGCCGTCGCCCAGCGTTTTCATTACTTTTTGTCCCCCGACGATGGTGCCGAGGGCGATGACGGTGTAGCAGGTGACGATGAGCCACGCCGGGATGTAGAAGTCCCCGGTGGTGTAGAGGTACTTGTTGACGAAGTCGCTGCTTCCGGACACGCTGAAGAGGAGGAGGGCGATGATGCCCATTGTTTTTTGCGCGTCGTTGGCCCCGTGGCCGAGGCTGAAGACTGCCGACGAGAGCATTTGCATACCCTTGAACAGTCCTTCTACTTTCATCGGGTGTCGCCCGCGGAAGACGAGCATGGTGAGGCACATCATGAAGAAGCCAAGCAGTAGGCCGATGAGCGGGGAGAGGACGATGAAGATGGCGATCTTGAAGATGCCCGTGAAGAAAAGGGCCGAGCTGCCGCACGCGAACCACGCCGGGCCGATCATGCCGCCGATGAGGGCGTGGGAGACGCTGATGGGAAGGCCGAAACGGGTGCAGGCCCATACCCAGAGTACTGACCCGACGAGCGCCGAGAGGATGAGGTACTCGTTCATGATGTCCGGGTTGACGATGCCGCTTCCCATCGTCTTGGCGACGTGGATGCCGAAGACGAAGATGGCCGCGAAGTTCCAGAAGGCCGCCCACAGCACGGCTACCGCGGGGGAAAAGACGCGCGTGGCCACGATCGTGGCGATGGAGTTTGCCGCGTCGTTCATCCCGTTGAGGAAGTCAAAGAGTAGCGCGATGATGATGGTGATGATGACTATCGAGAGCATACGTCACGCGAATTTGATGATGATCGCGCGCACGAGGTCGCTGACCTCTTTTGCCCTGTCGGTGGTGTCTTCCAGTACTTGCACGATGTTTTTCAGCTTGACCAGCTCGATGGCGTCTTTCTCCGTGGCGAATAGCTCGCTCAGGTAACTCTCGAATAGCTCGTCCACGTGGTGCTCGATGCGCGAGATCTCCTTGCATTTTTCGTGTACCGGCCGCGGGTTTTTCTGGAGAGTGTCCAGGTGTTCCATGATCTCCTTGAGCAGGCGCGCGTCTTGCAGGATGCACTCCCCGATCTCCGTGAGTTTGTCGTTGATCTTGTCGGGGGCGTACATGACAACGCGCCGCGCCGCGTCATGGATATGATCCAGGAAGGTGTCCAGTCGCCCTCCAAGCAGGTTGATGTCTTCCCGGTCGAAGGGGGTCACGAAGGTCTTGTAGAGTTCCCCGTAGATGGCGGCCGTGATCTTGTCCCCGTGTCGTTCGTGTTCCTTGATCTCCTTGTATAGCGCGCGACGCCGCTCGACAGACGGCTCGCGAAGTAGTTCCGCCAGGCACGCCGCCGCTTTCTCGGAGCAACCGGCCGCCTCGCTGAACATGGGGTAAAACTTCTTCTCCTTTACTACAAATAACTGAAAAAATCTATCTATCTTCATAATCATTAAATTATATCTGCTCGCGATGTTCCCTTTCCCGACGCGGGAGAGGGGGTAAATCGCGGTCTAAATTACAGCTTATTTGACAATCGCGGTGGGCTTTCATGTTTTTTTTTAACGGGGTAGGCGGGACGGTCCCCGCGTGTACGCGAAAAGACAGTCCCGGCGGGGGGACTGTCTTTCTTTTCACGCGGGTCGCGGTCGCCTGTCCCGGCGAAGCGGGCGGACTACCCGCGGATGGCCGCGATGCCCGGTAGCTCGGTGCCTTCGATGTATTCCAGCAGCGCGCCGCCGCCGGTGGAGACGTAGCTTACCTTGTCCTCCAGGCCGAACTGGTTAATGGCAGCTACCGAGTCTCCTCCCCCGATCAGGGAGAACGCCCCGTTTGCCGTCGCTTTCACGATGGCGTCTGCCACGGCCTTGGTGCCGGCGGAAAAGTTGGGGAATTCAAAGACGCCTACCGGGCCGTTCCAGAGGATGGTACTGGATGCCTCGATCGCCCGCGCGAATGTCTCGCGGGTGGCCGGGCCAATGTCCATGCCCATCCAGCCGTCGGGGATGTGCATCGGGTCGACGATCCGGGTGTTCGCCTCGTTGCTGAAGCTGTCGCCCGCGACGGTCTGGTGCGAGATGATCAAGTTGACTCCCTTCTCCCTGGCGGCATCCATGATGTTCCGGGCCAGCTCCAGTTTGTCGTCCTCGCTGACGGACGTGCCGATGTTTCCTCCCAGCGCTTTCATGAAAGTGTAAACCATCCCGCCGCCGAGAATCAAGTTGTCTACCTTGTCCAGCAGGTTCATGATGATATTGATCTTGGAGGATACTTTCGATCCGCCCATGATGGCCGTGAAGGGGCGCTCCGGGTGAAGCATGACCTTGTCGACGCTGTCGATCTCGTTCATCATGAGGAGGCCGAAAAGCTTGTCGTCCGGGAAGAAGTGCGCGATGATCGCCGTGGAGGCGTGGGCGCGATGGGCCGTGCCGAACGCGTCGTTGATCCAGAGGTCGCCCAGCGAGGCGAGTTCACGCGCGAACGTCTCGTCGCCCTTCTCTTCTTCAGGGTGAAAGCGCAGGTTTTCCAGCAATAACACCTCTCCCGGTTGAAGCCCGGCCGCGGCAGTCCTGGCAGGTTCCCCGGTGCAATCCGCGGCGAATTTCACGGGCACGCCGAGCAGTTCCTCGACGCGTCCGCGGACGTGTTTTAGCGAGGATGCCTCTTCCGGCCCTTTCTTGGGACGTCCCAGGTGGGACATCAGGATCACGGAGCCACCCCCGGAAAGCACTTTCTGTATCGTTGGAATGGCAGCCCGTATCCGCGTATCGTCGGTGATTTTAAAGGACGAATCAAGGGGTACGTTGAAATCTACCCGTACGAGGGCTTTCTTTCCTTTGAAATTGTAATCATTAATTGTTTTCATGTTTATAAATTTTAATGCTATGTTTGTACACGTTTAGTGGCGAAAGGTAGAAAAGAAATCGAGAAATCACAAGGATGGATAGACATGAATTTTTTATGAAAAAGGCGCTGGAAGAAGCGCGATTGGCCGGGGACGAGGGGGAGATTCCCGTGGGTGCGGTGGTGGTCTGTAACGACCGGGTGATCGCGCGGGCGCACAACCAGACGGAACGCTTGAATGACGTGACGGCTCACGCGGAGATGCTGGCGATCACCGCGGCGGAAACGGCGTTAGGCGGAAAGTTCCTGGACGATTGCACGCTTTACGTCACGTTAGAGCCTTGCGTGATGTGTGGCGGCGCCCTGGCGTGGGCGCGAGTGAAGGAGCTGGTGTACGGGGCTACCGATCCCTACCGGGGGTACGCGCGCGTAACACCGCCGGTCATGCACCCGAGAACGCGGGTAATCCAGGGCATCCTGGCATCGGAGTGCGTCGGACTTGTCGAGCGTTTCTTCGCGCGCAAGCGGAAATGCCCGGACGACAGGAGGATTCCCGGGGAGGATAAATAGGGGTGAACGTGTTCTTGTTTATTCACTGTAATTTTATACTTTTGGCAGGAATTTGAAATAACATGAGGTTTTACAAGATTAAAGCAATTTATAGATAATGCCGAGCTTTGATATAAGGAGCGAGAGCGTCTCTGAAAACGAAAAGGAGTTCCAAAGAACCCTGCGCCCGTTGGCCTTCCAGGATTTCAGGGGACAGAAAAAGGTGGTGGATAACCTGGAGATTTTCGTGCAGGCCGCGAGGATGCGCGGGGAATCCCTGGATCATGTCTTGTTGCACGGCCCTCCCGGTCTGGGAAAGACGACGCTCTCGACGATTATCGCTAACGAGTTGAACGTGGGAATTAAGGTCACTTCCGGTCCCGTGCTGGATAAACCGGGCGATCTGGCCGGCCTGCTGACTAACCTGGAGCGGAATGACGTGCTTTTTATCGACGAGATTCATCGCTTAAGCCCGGTCGTGGAGGAGTATCTCTACTCGGCTATGGAGGATTTCAAGATTGACATCATGATAGATAAAGGGCCAGCGGCACGCTCCGTGCAAATACAATTGTCTCCCTTCACGCTGGTCGGGGCCACGACGCGGAGCGGCTTGTTGACGGCTCCCCTGCGTGCCCGTTTCGGGATTAATAGCCACCTGGAATATTACGATATTGACGTGTTGATGGGAATTATCGAGCGTTCTTCCGCCATTCTCTCGGCGAGTATTACCGGCGAGGCCGCTCGCGAGATTGCTTCCCGAAGCCGGGGTACGCCTCGTATCGCCAACGCGTTGTTGCGCCGGGTACGCGATTTCGCTATGGTGAAAGGAAATGGCACGATCGATCACGAGATCACGCGTTACGCCCTGGAATCGTTGAATATCGACAAGTTCGGGCTGGACGAGATGGATAACAAGATCTTGTTAACGATTATCGATAAATTCAAGGGAGGACCGGTGGGCTTGACCACGATCGCTACCGCCGTCAGCGAAGATCCTGGAACGTTGGAAGAGGTGTACGAGCCTTTCCTTATTAAAGAGGGATTCATGCAACGTACCCCGCGCGGGAGGGAAGTCACGGAGTTAGCATATAGGCATCTGCACAGACAACCGAAAACACGGGAGGAGTATCCGACGCTTTTTTAACGATACAACAAATACACGTGGACAGTAAAAAAGTAGAATGATTAAACGTAGGCGGCATATCATGTTAGGAGTTGTTTCCGGGATTTTATTCGTGGGTCTTCTTCCGCTTCAAGCAAGCTGTTTCCAACGAGCGCTTGAAATGGAGAGACAGCAATTACTCTACCTGGAATCACCGGGGAAACACGAGGAAATGCAGGGCGATGTAATGATGTGGTTGCCGGGCGTGTTGGTCATGATCATTCTGTTGGCGTGCACTATTTTCTGTATCGTGATGATCATCCGCCAGAAAAAACTATCAACGCTCAAGAACGACTTCATCAATAACATGACACACGAGTTTAAAACTCCCCTGGCAACCATCTCGCTCGCCTCGCAGATGCTAAAAGATGGGGCGCTGACTCACACGCCGGAGACGACCGAACGAGTAGCTTCCATCATCTGGGACGAAAGCAAGCGCCTGACTGACCAGGTGGAGCGAGTGTTACAGACGGCTCTTTTCACGGAGAATCGCGTCCGCCTTAAGTTGAGCAACGTGAAAATGAACGATATGATCGAGAACCTTCTCCCGCGACTCTCCTTGCGAGTGGAGGAGAAGGGGGGCAAACTTTCGTCCTGTTTAAAAGCGGAGCAAGATAAAGTCATGGCGGACGAGGTACACGTCACCAACGTACTCTTCAACCTGGTGGACAACGCGATCAAGTACACGATACGCGTCCCGGAGATTGCAATTCGCACGAGCAGTAACGATCGGGAGTTTATCGTTAGCGTGATTGATAACGGTATCGGGATTACCAGGAAAGACCAGAAACTCGTTTTCGAACGTTTCTACCGGGGATCGACGGGCAACCTGCATGACGTGAAAGGTTTTGGCCTTGGATTATCATACGTGAAAAAGATCATAGAAGCTCACGGGGGGCGGGTGAAGGTAGAGAGTTCACCGAACAACGGGAGTCGTTTTGATGTGATACTATTATTAAATAAGGAAAAATGAAAAGTCAAGAGAACTTTATTTTTTTTAAAACGTATATACCAGAAGAAGAAGAATTTTAAAAAAAAAGCTATGGATCAGAAAATTAAAATTTTGTTGGCAGAAGACGATACCAATCTGGGAATGCTTCTCAAAGAGTATTTGAGAGCGAAGGCTTTTGACACGGTACTGTGCGAGGATGGAGACATCGCGTACGACACGTTCTTGAGTCATCCATTTGATATCTGTATTCTTGACATCATGATGCCCAAGAAAGATGGATTCACGTTGGCGAAAGAGATTAGGCAAATAAACAGCGAGGTTCCTATCATTTTCTTGACGGCAAAGAGCATGAAAGAGGACGTGTTAGAAGGATTCAAGTTGGGGGCGGACGACTACATGAGCAAGCCTTTTAGCATGGAAGAATTGTTGTTACGGATAGAAGCCGTGCTGAGAAGATCCACGGGGTTAAAGCCGGAGAATGAACAAGAGGTGTTCAAGATTGGTAAGTTGACCTTCAACTCCAAGAAACAGACACTGCAGGACGGGGATGAAGAACAAAAACTCACCACCAAAGAGTCGGAATTACTCCGCCTGTTGTGCCTGAGCGTGAACAAGGTGTTGGAGAGAAATCTCGCGCTGAAACACATCTGGGCCGACGACAATTATTTCAACGCGAGAAGCATGGACGTGTACATCACGAAGCTGCGTAAGCACCTGAGGAAAGATCCTAACGTGGGGATCATCAACGTGCACGGGAAAGGTTACAAGTTAATCCTGTAACGACACGCGATTGGAAAGACGCCGGCCATCGTGCCGGCGTTTTCCTGTACATGAATTTTACTTGAAATAGATGAAAATAGCGATAGCTTGCGACCATGCCGGTTTCGAATACAAGGAACGACTAGTACGCTTCCTACGGGAAGAGGGGCACGAGGTAAAAGATTTCGGTGCTCCCTCCGGCGAGAGCGTGGATTACCCGGACATGGCACACCCGATGGCCCGTGCCGTCGAGGCAGGAGAACACGAGCGGGGCATCACCCTCTGCGGGAGTGGCAACGGGATAGCAATGGTAGCGAATAAACATGCCGGCATCCGGTGCGCCCTGTGCTGGAACACGGCGATCGCCGCGCTGGCGCGTCAACACAACGACGCCAATGTTTGCAGCCTTCCCGCCCGTTTCATCACCTACGAAGAGGCGGAAGCGATCGTGCGTCTTTTCCTCTCCACGGGTTTCGATGGAGGACGCCACCAGCAGCGAGTAGACAAAATCCCGGTGACAACAAGGCCGTGAAACGCCATCCTGCCTTCCCGTTCTTCAAAACCAACGATTGACCTCGTCGGCCTGCAGGACATGAACGATCGTTCGTCCATCGGCAGTGTAGCCCGGCGACTTGCAGGCGAAGAGATCCCTGAACAGTTCGCCCATTGCCTCCTTGTCCAGTGGGGTATTATAAGAAAGCGAGGCGGCCTTTGCCATCGAGAGGGCAAGATTCCTCTTCATTTCTTCCTTGACAGGATGTTCTGTATTCTTGTAATGCTCTATCAAATCGAGCAGCACGACCTGTCCTCGCGCGTACGACAGCCCGGGCGGTGTCGCGTACAGGACAAACTCCTTCTCTTTCCCCTCCACCAGTTCAAACCCGAGGAAAGCGAGATCCCCCTGCAACTCCTTTACCAGTAAATAATCCCCGGCCGCGAACTCGATCGTCTCCGGGAAGAGGCTTTTCTGTCCCTGCACCTGTCGATGTTCGAGCGATTCGAGATACCGTTCAAAGAGCACGCGCTCGTGCGCCCGCTTCTGGTCGATAAAGATCATGCCAGAGCGCGCGGGCGTGACGATATACCGCCCGTTCCACTGTACAAACGTCCCTCCCCCGTCGCGCGTCTCCTGCTCCTCCTCCATCCCCGGCATTTCCGTTTGCACCTCCTGCCCGTGTTCCTCCAGCCCTTGAAACAACTTTTCCCAGCGGGCCGGTGCCCCGGACGGGTCGACCTGCCGCTCCACCGGGCTATCGAAATCCGAGTCGGCCCGCGAGAGAGAAGAGCGATAATGAAACGGGTTATAACCGGGATTATACTCCACGCTGGGCACCTTGGGTGGCTCGTCATGCTCCTCCTGCACGGGGAAATCCACCTTCCCCTCCGTGTCGAAATCGATCGTGGGCGTGATATTAAACTTGCCCAGGGACTCCCGGATACTTGCCAGGAGGATCTGGAAGATCGCCGTTTCGTCCTGGAACTTGATCTCCGTCTTTGTCGGGTGAATATTCACGTCAATCGTCGACGGGTCGACGGTCAGGTAGAGGAAATACGAGGGGATCATCTCGTGCCCGATCAGCCCGGAATAAGCCTCCTGCACGGCCTTGTGGAAGAAGGCGTGTTTCATGAAGCGATTATTGACGAAAAAGAATTGCTCCCCGTAACTCTTCTTGGCGTGTCGCGGGACGCAGGTAAACCCCTCGATGGAGACGATACCCGTCTCGCAATGGACGGGGACGAGTCGCGCGTCGATCTGCTTCCCGAAGACGTTCACCACGCGTTGTCGCGTCCCGGACGCGGGGAGATTATACAACTCCTCCCCGTTATTAACGAGCGTGAACGCGATCCGCGGCGCGGTGAGGGCCACCCGCAGGAAGCCGGTAACGATATTCCTCAACTCCGCGGCGTCCGACTTCAGGAACTTCCGGCGTGCCGGGACGGTATAAAAGAGATTCTTCACCAGCAGGTTTGTCCCGTTATTACACCGCGTGCTCTCCTGTCGTTTCAGCTCCGAGTCGGCGATAAAGAGATACGTTCCCAGTTCATCCCCTGCCCTTTTCGTCTTCACCTCCACCTCGGCCACCGACGCGATAGAGGCCAGCGCCTCTCCCCGGAATCCCATCGTGCGGATATGAAAGAGGTCGTGCGCCGTCGCGATCTTCGATGTCGCGTGACGTTCGAACGCCATGCGCGCGTCCCTCGGCGACATCCCTTTCCCGTCGTCGATGACCTGCACGCGCGACTTTCCCGCGTCCTTCAGGATGATTTGAATCTTCGTTGCCCCGGCGTCGATGGAGTTTTCCATCAACTCCTTCACGACGGAAGCCGGTCGTTGCACCACCTCTCCCGCGGCGATCTGGTTGGCCACGGAATCCGGCAAGAGTTGAATGATATCTTTCATAACACGTGATTATATAAGGTGTCCTATTTTTTTCTCCCGAAATGTCTCGCCAGCCACCGCGGCACGATCCACACTCCTATAATAAGGTATGGATAATAACTCACCAGCCGCCACGAGAGCGCCATGACGATAGCCACTCCCGCCACGGGGAAGAAGCCGGAGAGGTATTCCGTGAACAGGTACTCCGCGAAGCCGCTCCCGCCGGGCGTCGGCGCGACGAGCATGATGATCCACATTACCAGCTGGCGGGCGAACAGCAGGAAGTGACGCGCCCAGTCGTAGTGATCGAACCAGAACGCGACCAGCAGCGCGTTTACCACCCAGTACCGTGCCGTCCACGAGCAGAACGTCGCCGCGAACGTCTTCAACCAGAACCCGAATGGCTTGCTTCGTAACTCGATGGAATTGCGGATCAGGTCGTCCCCCACCTCGTTCACGTCGCGCCGCCATTTCCTCAGGACGCGCCAGCGGAACAGGCGTACCAGCAGGTGTTTCAACCCGCGCGGGTTACGGAACAGCCCGTAGCTCAACACCGCGAGGAAGGCCGCTTTCAAGCCGTACCCGACGACGGCGAACGCGAACAGCCCGCGGGCCACGCCCTCCCCGGCGCCGGGAACGTCGTACAGCGCGTGCCGGCTGACCACCAGCATGATTAACGGGAACATGAGGATGAAGTACAGCTCGTCGAGGAACGCCGCCGCCATCACCATCGCCGAGCTTTTCCCCACGCCGATCCCCTCCTTGTGGACGAAAAGAATCGCGAGGCTCGTCCCGCCCACCGCCGACGGGGTCACCGCCGAGGTAAACTCCCACAGCATGATTACGCGGAACGCCTGCCGCCAGCCCAGGCGATTTCCCGACAGCCAGCGGATACGAATCACGTACCCCGCGTCCCGCACCACCATGCACGAGAAGGCCACGAGAAGCCAGAACACCGTGCCGCGCGTGAACGTGACCAGGTCGAACGCCCCCGGGTCGAAATCCCTGTACATCATGTAGCCCACGACGAGCGCGCCGATAATCACGGGGTAAATAATCTTGTACACGCGGATGGGGCTTGCCGGGGTATTTTTTCCTGTTTCGAGTACCTCTTTCATGATATTGTTTTACGTGCTAAAAGTACGAAGAATTATCGGTACCGCGCAAGCCGCCGCGACCATCACCAGCCAGGGGAAGGGGGAGGGAGAGAGCGCGCGCGCACACACACGCGGGGCTCTCGATCGAATAACGTCTCCCCGGCCCGCGTCTCACCAGTAACAGGACGCGCCATGAAAACAGCGGGGATCTCTCGTATCGCGCTCCTGCTCGCGATCATCTTGCCCGTGTTCCTCTTTTCCCGCGAGGACACCGTGACGGGCAACCTCTCGCTCACCTCCCTCCTCTCTTCCCCCGGGTTCAAGTCCGTCAAGGTGATCCTCGACGTCGACCCGTGTTGACGTTACCTTCTATTATAACGACACCCCCCGTCTCTCGCGGGAGAGGCGGGGGGGATACAGGCGGGGTCGCGGCAGGGTCAGGGCACGATGATCATTTCGATGGGACCGAACGGGCCTTTCTCGCCCCGGTTGTTTTCCCATCTCATCGCGTAGTAGAGACGCGCGCCGCGTTCTTCCTCGCCGAACTCGAGGACGAGTGGCGAGTTGGTGTCGAACGCTGAATTGGTCAGCTCGTCGAGGCTCGTGACGGCGGTCTTGGAGAGTGCCCAACGGCACTCCACGCCGTGTTGCCCGCGCGGTTTACCCTTCTTGATTTTGGTCTTCCCGGGGGTTGCCGTCCCGTAGTGGATGATCACCCGGCGCAGTTCCGACGTGTCGGCAATGCTATCGGGGTGAGTCGTTTCCACTGGCGACGGCGTGAGGATCTCGTCGTGAGACAGGAGCCCCATCGCGTCGAGGTCGAGCGGCGTGACGGAAAGGCTATTCTTGAGGATATTCGCCAGGTGCCTGAAAAGCGGGACCA
>JAIRKS010000139.1 GCA_031259905.1 Odoribacteraceae bacterium | reverse complement strand
CCATGACAGCCGTCCTGTGGAGGGTGACGGGGACGTACGCTACGGTCTCGCCGGCGGGGATGATTCCCCCGGCGGGAAGCGGGTCGTGATCCGTGCCGACGGTGGCGGTGGTAGAATCGGCGTCCGGGAGGAGGAGGAATGGCCTGTCGACCGGCTTGGTTTCTCCCGTCGCCATGACCTTGACGCGTGCGGTGTAGGAGTCGCCCTCGATCTTGACGAAGTCGATGTCGGTGTACGGGGAGTAGGGCCAGGAGCTTTCGCTGCCGGCGTCCCGTCCCGCCTGTACGGCGAAGTATATGCCCTCGACGCCGCGGTAGGAGATCATCTCTCGCTCGCAGGCGGCGGCGAGGCAGGCGACGAGGAGAAGGATCGCGTGGAAATGTTTCATGGTGGTGGTATTTTAGTTTCGTTGTGCTGTTTCGTTTTCGGGGAGCGGGACGACGTACTGTCCCGGTAGCATGGAGATCGTTCTCCCGGTTTGCCACTGCGCGGCGTCGGGGATGACCTCCGCCGCCTGTCGCTTGTAGAAGTAGAACATCTGCCCCTCGCCGAGGAATTCCCTGCGGAACTCCGCCGTGACGTTGGTCATTCGCTCCGTCTCGGAGGCGGAGGAGAGGAGGGTAGAGCAGGCTCTTTTTTCCCTGAGCGTGTTGAGCCAGCGGTCGGCCTCCTGGAGGGAGGTGGTGCACTCGGCGGCGATGAGGTACATCTCGCTGAGGCGAACGAGGGGGATCATCGTCCGGAACTTGTCGGAGGTGGAGTTGACGGTGACGCCCTCGTACTTGCGGAAGTAATTGAACTTGCTGTTGGCGTCGGTCGTCGTGTAGACGCCCCACCACGTGCGGTAGCGGACGTCGCTGTTATCGGTATACAGCTCGGAGAGGCGCCCGGTGTAGAGGGTGTTGTGATTCTGGAACGGGAAGGTGAGGAAATCGTTGGTCTCGAGCAGCGGGAGGTACAGCTGGTTGAAGATGGCAGAGGTGACGTGCTGGTCGCGGGCGGCAAACATGACCTCCGGGGAGAAGACGCGGTCGGGCGTCGCGGTACTCGTCGCGGCGGCGACGGTGACAAACGGGAAGAGTTCCTCGCCGGGTTGCTGCACCTCCTCGATGATCCCGGTAGCGTGCCGGAGGGCGGCGGCCTTGTCCCCGCTATACAGGAGCGCCCTGGCGAGTAGCGCCTTCACGGCGTAGTAATTCATCCTGTACTGCCGGTATCGCCGGGAGTTATCCCCGTCCCCGGCGTCGGAATTGGCCACGCCCTCCTCGAAGATGGGATCGGCGTGCTCGAGCAGCCCAAGCGCCTCGTTCAGGTCGGCGACGAGCAGCGCCATGACCTCCCCCGCGCTCTTCAATGGCGTGACCTCGAGATCGCTGTTGGTCACGTAGGGGATACTCTCGCTATCCTTCCCCGTGGCGTAGACGGGGCCGTACAGCCTCAGCAGGTCAAGGTGCAGGAAGGCGCGCAGGGCGAGCGCTTCTCCCTTGACGAGGCCGTGCCAGTCTCCCGGTAGCAAGGGATTCGCGTCGCCGCACTGGTCGATGATGATGTTGCAGTTGACGATAAGGAAGTAGGCGCGCGTCCAGTAGTTGTTGAAGGTATTCAGCGTGACGTCGTTCGCGGTATACCTGTACTGGCTGTATGCCCCGTTATAGTTTCCGTTTCCCTTGAAATACTGTCCCATTAACTCGAGCGGTCCGAGGGTGAATCGCCCGTAGATAGCCCTGTCGGTAAGGCCGGTGTAGACCCCGTTGAGGGCCTTGAGGAAGCCCTCCCTGGAGTCAAAGAGCATCCTCTCGGAGACCCTGTCCGAGGGTGTCACGTCGATCCAGCTCTCGCACGAGCAGGCGAGGAGGAGGCCGACGAGCAGGGAATGAAATCGTGTCGCGTGTTTCATGATGGTTATACTTTTATTGGTTGTTATTCAAAACCTGATTCCCGCGGAGAGGGAGATGGAACGGGCAAACGGGTAGTCTATCCCCCGCTCGTTTTTCACGGTAGAGAGGCGGAAGATGTCGTTCATGTACCCGCGGATGGTCAGGCCGGTGGCCCCGGCGCGCCGTAACCAGGGGGCGGCGGACTCGTAGCCGAACGAGATGGATTCCCCGGCGAGGATGTTGTTGTCCATCACGAAGCGGGAGGACATTCTCGGCTCCTCGCTGATGGCGATGGAACGGAACTTGGCGTTGTCCCCGGGTTGCTTCCAGCGGTCGTACAGCGCGCGTTTATCCTGGTTGCGGTAGAGGTTTTCCCCGCCGATGACCTCAATCTTGTTGAAAAGGGTCTCCATGAATATCTGCCCGCCGACGCGGTAGCGGAAATGGAAGGAGAGGGAGAACTCCCGGTAGCGGAACGTCGAGCCGAAAGTGCCCTCGACGGTCGGCCTGCTGTTGCCGACGACAACCTCGTCGTCGGGGTCGTGGAGGAAGGTCTCGTACCCCTCCTTCGTGAGGAACACCTCGCGACCGGTGCCGGGGTCGATGCCAAGGGATCGCACGGCCCAGAGGTCGCTTGGGCTACCCCCGTCGTGGTAGCGGGTGAGGTCGCGCCCCTGGTTTTCGAGGTTGAACTTCTCCAGGGCGTTCCCCATGCCGTCGTACTTCTCGGAGACGTGCCGCGCGTTCAGGTTCCATGACCAGTTGACGTTGTCGCTCCTGGCGATGGTGTGGTTCATGTTGAGGGTAAATCCCCGCGTGACCTGCTTCCCGAGGTTACGCGGCACCTTGCTTCCCCCGGTGGAGGGAGGAACGCCGACGTAGACGAGGAGCGGGTTGGTTTTCTTGTGGAAGTAATCCGCGTTCACGCGCAGCTTGCCGTCCAGTATCGCGAGGTCGAGGCCGTAATTCCTGTCGAGTGTTTTTTGCCATTCCAGCCCTTCGTTGGCGAACGTCTTCACCGTCATGGCGGGGCCGAACGGGTTGGCGTTGCCGAAGTCGTAGCCGTACACCCGGACGGAGATGTAGTCGTCGAAGTTCTGGTTGCCGGGATTACCGACGGAGAAGCGCGGCTTGAACAGGCTGATCCACGGCGCGACGGAACGGAAGAACTCCTCGTTGTGCAGGTTGTAGGCGAAGCCGACGGACCAGGTGTTGGTGAAGTGACGGTCGACCCCGAAGACGGACGATCCGTCCGTGCGGTAGTTGGCGTCCACGAGATAGCGGTCGTCGTGGGAGTATCCCGTGTTGAGGAAGAAACTGGCCGACCGGCGTTCGGGATCGGAGAACGTGGGCATGCCGTCCTGGTATTGCATGGCGGCCGAGGGGCGGGAGAGGACGTCGTCGACGAAGCCGGTGACGGTGTATCCCCCGGAGCTGGACTTGTTCTCGCTGAAGTTAAACCCAGCGACGGCGTTGACGCGGTGCTTGCCGTCGAGGAGCTTCCCGAAGGTCAGGCTGACGTCGCCGTTGTGGTTATAGGTACTGCTGTTGGTAGCGGCATAAGAGCCTCGTTCGGCGTCGACCCTCCCGACGAAGGAGGTGTGCCTGGGCGAGACAAACTTGTCGCTCTTCTCGACGCTCTTGCCGATGCCGAATCGTGCGCGGGCCTGGAAGTCGGGAGTCACCCGCCAGATCAGCTCGAACTGGTTGCTGAACGCGAACGCGACGGTGCGGTCGAAGCTTTTCTGCTCCATGTCCCATAACGGGTTGTAGTAGGAGACGTAGCCTACCGGCGAGAGGCGCATGATGGGATCGCCGTTCTCGTCGTACTTCCGGAAGTAGGGATTGGCGCGGGCGAACCGCGAGAAGGCCACTTTCTCCCGCTCGGCCACCGTGTTGTCGATGCTGAACGCGTTATTCACCGAGACGGGGCCTCGCCGGTACATCAGGCGGACGTTCCCGTTGACCACCTCCCGGTTCGATCCCTTCATCACGCCACGCGTGTTCCCGTACGAGATCCCCGCGCCGTATCGCGCGTACTCGTCGCCGCCCTCCGCGAAGACATTGTGCTTGTCCGCGAGGGCAACGCGAAGCGGATCGCCCAGCCAGTAAGAATCCACGCCGCGCAGGATCTCCCGGTAGATCTCGTAGTAATTCGGCTCGTAATAACTCTCGGCGCGCACGTTCCCGTTCGCGTCAAGCGAGCCGAATCCCCCGGCGAGCCGTTCAAAGGTGAGCTTCTCCTCCGCGTTCATGAGGTTATAATCCGAGAGGTCTGCCCAGTTGATGGAGAAGTTCCCGTTGTAGCTCAGTTTCACGCGACCGGCCTCCGGCTTGATCGTCTCCACGACGACCACGCCGTTCGCCGCCTTCGAGCCGTGGATGGCCGTCGACGCGGCGTCCTTGAGTATCGTGATGCTCTCGACGCGATCCATGCTCAGGTCGTTGATCACGGCCAGCGTGGTCTCGAAGCCGTCGAGGATAAAGAGCGGCTGGTTCGGGTCGGAGCCGAATTCCTCCGTCAGGCCGATCACGCTGCTCTTCCCGCGGATCTCGATATCCGGCAGGCGGTTCGGGTCCGACCCCCACTGGTTATTCTCGATGATCGCGAAGGAGGGATCCAGCGATCGCAGGCTCTGCAACACGTTCTGGTTGCCGACCAGCTTCAACTCCTTCCGGCTGAAGGTGGCGGACGAGCCGGTGAAATCCTCCTTCCGGCGGTTGAAAATCCCGGTGACGACGACGTCCCCCAGGCTCAGGTTGTCCTCCTCGAGGACGACGTCGAGCGTCTCCTGCCCGGAGTACGCCACCTCCAGCGTTTGCATGCCGATGAACGAGAACACCAGCACCGCGTCGCCCGTTCCCGGGAAGGCGAGTGCGTAACGCCCGTTCGCGTCCGCGGAGACGCCGAGGGTGCTTCCTTTCAGCCGGATGTTCGCCCCGGCGAGGGGGAGTCCCCGCGCGTCGGAGACGACCCCGGTGACGCGGTTTACTTTCACTTGTTGTTGCTGCTGGCGCGCGGGTTTCACGGCGCGGATGATCACGATGTCGTCGTCGATCACGTACGACAGCCCCGTGTTCTCGAGGCACCTGTCGAGGATCTCCTCTACCGCCGCGTCTTTCACGGAGAGGGTGACGCGCGGTTGTTGGCTCACCGCGTCGCTATCGTACACGAAGGTGTAATGACTGGACTCGCGGATGTGACGGAAAACCTCGGCAAGGGAGGCGTTCCTCACCGAGACGTCTACTTTCTCCCTGTCGACAAGGCGTCCGGAGTTCCGGAAAACATATTCTCCCTGGGCGAAGACGGCCCCGTTCAATTGAAAAGAACACGCGAACAGGAGCACGATCCACGTTTTCATGATGACAAACACCCGAAGTGACTTCATAAACCCGCAACGAAACGGGTACACGCTTTTTTTCATACCTTTGTAAATGACGTTAAACACCGAGTGCCCCCTCGCGGGGTGCACGATTTTAATTCACCGGGAGCGACGCGCGCTGCAACGCCGTCGCTCTTTTATTTGTTACTCTTCCACCAGCACCCTGTTCCCGTCGATCGAGAACCGCACGCGTCCCGTCATCTCGATCTTCGAGAGCACGCTGGCGATGTTATCGTACCGTTTTATCTCCACCGTGAAGCGCGCCTCCCCGGCACGGGGGGACAGGTATTCTACCTCCACGTCGTACCACCGCGCCAGGCGCTTCATGATCACGTCCAGCGACGTGTCGGTGAAGGTAAGGAAGCCGCGCGTCCAGTCCACGGCGCCGGCGGCGCGCGTCTCCTCGATGAGCACCTTCCCGTCGTCTACGGTGGCCCGCTGCCCGGGATGCAATAGCTCCTCGCGCGTCCCCGCGGAGAGGCGCAGGCTGCCGTTCACCAGCGTGGCGACGACCGGCTCTCCAGGGTAAGCTTCCACGTTAAATAATGTACCGAGCACGCGTAGCGTCACCTCCCCCGTCTTCACGATGAAGGGCTGACCGGCGCGCGGGGCCACGTCGAAGCATACCTCGCCTTGCATCTTTACTTCCCGCGTCGCCCCGTCGAAGCGCCCCGGGAATTCTACCCGCGACCCGGAGTTGAGCCACGCTCGCGTCCCGTCGGGCAGAACCAGCTCGTACTCTCCCCCTCGCGGCACGGTCAGCACGTGCCTTCCCGCCGGTGTCTCCCCGTCGACCTCCTCGTACAGCAGCCGGTTGTCGCGGGCAACGACGCGCGCGCCGCCCGACGCGTGAATCACGCCGCGGGAGTCCCCGGAGATCATCACCCGCTCGCCACCATCAATTACCAGTACCGCCGCGTGACGTTTCACGATCCCCGCTCCCGGGGCCTCGTCCCTCTCCCCGACCGGGAACGAGAGGTACGCGCCGGCCATTACCACGCCGGCCACGACCGCCGCCGCCACGACCGCCACGCGTCTCCGGCGGCGCGTCACGCGGCGCGCGATGATCTCCCGCTCGAACTCGCCCCACTCCCGTTCCGCGTCCAGCCCTTCCCGTCCGGGGATTTCCCGCGCCAGCCGTCGCGTGACGCGTTCGTATTCCCGGCGATTCTTCCCGGAGGCGGCCTTCCATTCTTCCAGCCATCGCGTTTCCTCTTCCCGGGGATTCCCGGCAATCTCCCGCGCGATCAAGCGGGCGACGAGATATCTTTCCTCTAATCGATCCATTTATTTTTGTACATTTGTGATTATAACGACCATCTCCCGGGAACGGGTGAGTGGTTTCAAGAAAAAAATCTCCCGGCAAGTAGTGATCATGTTGACAGATACCGACCATTTCAAGGACTTTTTCCAGGAGCACCTGGATGCCATCTACCGCTTCGCGTACCGGTTCACGGGAGATCCCGACGTCGCGCGGGATGTCGCGCAGGAAGCCTTCATTCGCCTCCACGAGCGGCGAGCTTCTTTCCCCACCGGCGAGAAGGCCAGGTCGTTCCTCTACACCACCGCCAGGAACGCGTGCCTCGATCATATCAAGCACAGGAAGATCGAGCAGCTGTACATCGAGAATCATTCCCGGGAAGATGTCGGCGACGACGAGACGTTCCTCCACGAGGTCACCTACCAGGAAACCCACCGCCTCCTCCACGCCGCCATCGAGAAGTTGTCCCCCCGCGGGCGAGCCATTATCCTCCACGGCATGAACGGGAAAAATAACGCCGAGATCGCGGGCGAGATGCACCTCTCCATCAATACCGTCAAGACGCTCAAGAAAACCGCCTACGCCGCGCTCAGGGAACTACTGAAGCACGTGCGTTCCCTCCTCTTCTAAACACCTCTACCCAGGGCAAACGCACCTTGACGTGACAATGTCCACCGTGGACAGAGCAATGTCCACGGCGGGCATTGCTTTGTCCACACTGGACAATGCTTTGTCCACGCTGGACATTGCTCTGTCCACCGTGGACATTGCTCTGTCCACCGTGGACATTGCTGTGTCCACGCTGGACATTGCTCTGTCCACGCTGGACATTGCTAT
>JAIRKS010000057.1 GCA_031259905.1 Odoribacteraceae bacterium | reverse complement strand
ATGACGCGCATGTTGCGCCTGGCCGGCAACCCGCGATCGAGAGTCGTCGGTGTTGACGGGTTGAGCCACTCGTTCGAGCGCGTAAACGAGGAGTTCAGGCGCGCGTTACAGGCGGGCGTGTCCATTACCCGCATGCCCGGTTACAAGTTCCCCTCTCCACGGGAAGTCTAGAGTATCGTCGTCGGGTGGATTAACGACTTGTAAGCAATGCTCCGGCGCCTGCACCCCGGTGCCATTAGCCGTCTTCGAGCAGTTCGGGAAGATTAAAGACCTCGCCTTCAAGTTCTAAATCGTCGAAGGAGGCAAAAAAAGAGTCGACATTATTGGCAATTATGTCGACACTATTGGCAATAATGTCGACACTATTGGCGAAAGTGTCGACATTATTGGCGAAAGTGTCGACAGTATTGGCGAAACTGTCGACTCTTTTTTGGCCTTTCCCCCCGGAGCGATGGCTAACGTTGCCGGTTCGCTCCGCGACATGGACTTGTTATTCAGCTGCTTCCAGGTGACGTGCGTTCCCTCACGCGCTGCCCGTGCCGGGGGCCTCCCCTTCGGGACAGGCGGGGAGGGAACGTTTCCCCCCGTGTCCCCCTCCGGCCCGCGAGCGCGGGCAGGCGATCGACCGGCCGGGCGTGACGGGCGCTTTAAGTGTCGAACGTCCACCTGAAATGCGGGAATATCCACCCGCGGCGGTGCGTCAGCGCGTAATTTTGGAGCATCAAATCACCTAATCCTGATGCCATGAGAAGAGCAACCCTATTCCTTCTACTCGCGAGCCTCGTGCTGCCGGCACGCGGGCAATCGCGCGTCTCCCCGTTCGTTCCTGTCGCGTCCGCTAACCCCTGGGTAGATGACTACTCCGGGGTGTCCGCCATGTGCGATTACAAGCGCTGGGGAACGTACAACGTCCACGATCCCGCGTGTATACGCGTGGGAGATACCTATTACATGTACTCGACCGACGCCATATTCCGCATGGATAGCTCCGCGGTGAAACGCGAGGGGTTACCCTTCGGTTACGTGCAGGTACGCAAGTCGAGGGATCTCGTTCACTGGGAGTTCGTCGGCTGGGCGTTCCGCGAGATGCCGGCGGCGGCCGTGGCCTGGGTGAAAGAGCAGAACGACGGCCGGGGAGCGGTGAACGTCTGGGCGCCTTACGTCACGAGGCACGGGGATACGTTCCGCATGTACTTCTGCCTCTCGGCGTTCGGCAAGCAGACGTCGTGCATCGGCCTGGCCGAGGCGTCGTCGCCGGAAGGGCCGTGGGTGGTCAAGGGCGACGTCGTGCGGACGAAAACGGGCGACGTGATGAACGCGATTGACCCGAGCGTCGTGACGGATGCGGCGACGGGCGAGTCGTGGATGCACTACGGGTCGTATTTCGGGGGATTGCACGCGGTGAGGCTGGACGCGGGGACGGGACTGCCGGTCGTCGCGGGCGACCAGGGGCATCTCGTGGCGCGCCGCTTCAACGGGAAGAAGAACAATATAGAGGCGCCGGAGATCATCTATCACCCCGGGCTGAAGAAGTATTTCCTGTTCGTGTCGTATGACCCGCTGATGACCACGTACAACGTGCGCGTGGGACGATCGTCGTCGCCGGCGGGGCCGTTCCTCGATTACGCGGGGAATGACCTGGCCGCGGAGCAGGATGACTTCCCGCTGCTGACGTACCCTTACCGCTTCGATAACCACCCGGGATGGGCCGGCACGGGGCACTGCGGCGTGTTCGACGACGGGCAGGGGAATTATTACATGGCGCACCAGGGACGCCTGTCGCCGTGGAACCAGCTGATGGTGCTGCACGTGCGGGAGATCAAGTGGACGACGGACGGTTGGCCCGTCGTCTCCCCGGAGCGCTACGCGGCGACGCCGCGGGAGGACATCGCCGGTGGCCGGTTGGCGGGCGAGTGGGAGGTCATCGCGCTGACGGGGATCGTACCGGAGCGTGACCTGGAAGCGGGCCAGGTGGTCAGGGGAGAGATCGCGCTGAGGGGAAACGAGAAGGCGACGTCGGTGCACGTCACGCTGAACGCGGACGGGTCGCTCGGCGGCGCGTGGACGGGCACGTGGCGGTTCGAGAACGGGCGGCTACGCGCGACGACCGGCGAGGGCGAGACGCTGCTCGCGGAAGTGTGGACGGGCCAGGACTGGGAGAACGAGACGCGCACGTTGCTGTTTTCCGGGTTGAATGCTGTCGGGTGCTCCGTCTGGGGCAAAAAGATAAAGTGAATAAATTAACATGTAAACCATTTCGCCATGAAGAAAATCTCGTGTAAATATCCCCTCGCGTGGGGAATGATTATCGCGGTAGCGTCTCTCCTGTATGCCTGCATGGAGATGCACCTGTGGGACGAGCCGGCAGGCAACCAGCAGAACGAACCCCCGCCGCCACCGGTGGATCGCTCGGCCAAGCTGGTGGCGAGGTACACGTTCGAGAACACGCTCGTCAACGCGCTCGACGAAACGTCAACCGGGCAAGCGCTGGCGCTGTCCAACGGCACGCCGCCGGCGTTCGAGGAGAACGCGGGGAGGGGAAGTAACGTGCTGCACCAGTATTTCGGGTACGCGGACGCCGGCACGACGAGTTACGCGCGCTTTGATAACCCGCTGCGGGGGATCGACGACCTGTACGGGGCATCCGTCTCCCTGTGGGTGAACCGCGTGGGAGATAACGTGTGGGACGCGATCTGGGCGTTCTTCGACGAGGATAACAGCGACGGCGTCGACGGGAGGCTCTACCTCAGCCCGAACGCTTACCTGGGGTTCAACGGCACGGGCGGCTGGTTCGACTGTAATCACCCCGATGGCGGCGCGACCGGCGCGATTCCCGTGGACAACTGGGCGATGGTGACGATGACGATCGACGTCACCGGCTTCGCGATCTACGTGAATGGCAAGTTGAAGTACGATATATCGACGCAACAGGCGTGGGGAGACGGCGGGGGAGGTACTGCCGACAACTTCAACTACCAGTACGTCGTCAGCCTGCTGGCGTCGTCGACCTACTTCTACCTGGGGTACGGGTCGTGGTGGGGATCGGCCGAGTTGCTGGCGGACGACTTGTTGATATACAACGGCGCGTTGACCGCTACGGAGGTGGCTGCGCTGTACGACTCGTATAGCGGCCTGGTGGCCTACTATAATTTCGAGTCCAACCTGAAAAACGTGGTGAACGAGGAGTCGGAAGGAACCCTGCTGCGGGAAGATAGCGGCACGTTACCCACGTTCGAGACGGAAGACGGGTGGGGATCGACGTTCGTCCACACCTACTTCGGCTACTCGAGCGCCGCGTCAACGAGCTACGTGAGGTTCGATAACCCGTTGAAGGGATTGGAGATTAGCGGCGCGACGATCTCGCTGCGCGTAAAGCGGCTGGATAGTAACGTGTGGGACGCTATCTGGGCCTTCTTCGACGATGATAATAGCGACGGCGTCGATGGCCGCTTTTACCTGACGCCAAACGCCTACATCGGGTTTAACGGCACGGGCGGCTGGTTCGACTGTAATCACCCCGATGGCGGCGTGAGCAATGCGATTCCCGTGGAAGCGTGGTCGCTGGTGACGATCACGGTGCAGGACGACAACTTCGGCATCTACATCGACGGCGTGAAGAAGTACGACAAGATGACAACACTCGCCTGGGGAGACGTCGGCGGCGGTACGTCCGACGCGTTCAACTACGGCTTGGTGATGGCGCTGCTCAAGTCGTGCAACTACTTTTACCTGGGATACGGCTCGTGGTGGGGCTCGTCGCCACTCTACCTGGACGACCTGATGATTTATAACCGCGTCTTGTCGGGCAGCGAGATTCTTGAACTCTACTCCCCGTCAACCGATTAACCAACAACAAACAATTCGCGTATGAAAAAACAATTCATCATCACCCTGCTCGCGCTGGTGCTCGGGCAGTGGGCAATGGCACAAAATAAGACGATCACGGGGGTCGTGAAGGATGTTAACGGGGAGACGCTCGTCGGGGTCAACGTGCTGGAGACGGGAACGCTGAACGGGACAACCACGGATCGTGACGGCGCGTTCACGCTATTGCTAAGAGAGACTCCCGCCGTGTTACGCTTTAGCTACATCGGCCACGTGACGCGGGAAATGACGGTGAACGGCGGCGAACGGCTCGCGGTAACGCTACTCGAAGCCGCCGGGGGACTGGAAGGGGTCGTCGTCGTGGGCTACGGCCAGCAAAAGAGAGAATCGGTCATCGGGGCCATCTCGCAGATTACATCGAGGGAGTTACTGAGATCACCGGCGGCGAATATCTCGCAAGCAATATCGGGGAAGCTCCCCGGGGTGATCACGTCGCAAACCTCCGGGGCGCCCGGCAGCGATGACGTGCTGATCTTTATCCGTGGCCGGGCCTCGTTTACCGGCGACGGGCAACCGCTGATCCTCGTGGACGGCATCGAACGCTCGTTCTCGCAGATCGCCCCGGACGACATCGCGTCGATCTCTACCCTGAAAGATGCCTCCGCGACCGCCGTCTACGGCGTGCGAGGGGCCAATGGCGTGATCCTCATTACCACGAAACGAGGATCAGAACAACGCCCCACCGTGAGTATCACGGCCAACACGCAATGGCAATTGCCCACGCGGCAGAATACTTCTCTCGACGCGTACCAGTCCGTGACGCTCCTCGAGGAGGCGCTCGCCAATGACGGACTGGCGTCGCAATACTCCGCGTCCGACATCGAGATGTATCGCAAGGCGGTCGCCGGCGAGCTGACCGGGATCGACGCGGTACGCTATCCCAACGTCGACTGGTACGATTACGTGCTGAGAAGGAGCGCCCCCGCGCAACGTTATAACGCGAACGTGGAAGGAGGAACAAAGCGTATGCACTATTTTTCTTCCGCCGAGTACTACAAGCAAGACGGGTTGTTCAAGAATTTCAGCACCGATCCCTACGATAACGAGTCTAATTCCAGCTACCGGAGGTACGCTTTCCGCGCTAATCTCGACTTCCTGGTGACGACCGACCTGAAGGTGTCCGTCAATTTCGGCACGCGCTTCGAGGAACGCCGCGGCCCCAACTCCAACGAGTACGGCAGCGGGTACAGCGAGGTGTTTTACGAGCTGAACCACACGCCGGGATGGCTATTCCCGGTGGCTTACGAGATCGGGGAGGGGGACGACCGGCAGGTGTTGTACGGCGGGAACTCGCAAAACCAAAATAACATCGTCGCGCGCCTGGCAAAAGCCGGCTTCTATCGCCAGACAAATACCATTAATGAGACAAATTTCATCGCCGATTACCGGATGGATAAACTTGTACGCGGGTTGTCCGTTAAGGGAATGGCGTCGTTCGACTACGACTCGTGGTATCGCCGCCTCTTCACTGCCAGCTTCGCCACGCACGAGCTGCTGGGATACCAGAACGGGGAATACCAGTTCGCTACCTATAACACGGACACCGAGTTGTCGTATGCCGGGAATAACCAGACCACGACCATGAAGATCTACCTCGAGTTCGCGCTGAATTACGCGCGACGCTTCGGTAAACACGACGTCACCGGCCTGTTGCTCTATAACCAGAATGACTACCGCTACCAAGCCGACCTGGCGCGTCGATACCAGGGATTAGTCGGTCGCGCTACCTACGCGTACAACGACCGCTACCTGGCCGAGGTAAACTTCGGGTACAACGGGTCGGAGAATTTCATGAAGGGCAAGCGATTCGGCTTCTTCCCTTCCCTGTCGCTGGGCTGGCGGGTAAGTAACGAGGAGTTCATGAAGCCGCTCGAAGAATGGGTCGATAACCTGAAAATCAGGGTATCATACGGGGAAGTGGGAAACGATCGCTCGGGACAGCGCTTTCTCTACCTGCCGGTATGGACGCAGCTCGGCACGGCCTACACGTTCGGGAATAGCTCGGCCCGCGGCGGTATCTACGAGAGTCAATACCCGAATCTCGACGTGACCTGGGAACGCGCCAAGAAATATAATGCCGCTGTCGAGTTCGGTCTCTTCAAGATGATCGAGGGAAGCGTTGACATCTTCCGCGAAAGCCGGGTGGATATACTCACTCCTTACCTCACCCGCCCGCAATGGGTAGGCGTCAACCTGGCTAACGGGAATCTCGGCGAGACGAAAAATAGCGGTATCGAGTTCGAGTTGCGACACCAGCAGCGGGTCGGCACGGACTTTCGCTATAACGTGAACTTTAACTATACCCACGCCCGCAACGAGATCATCACGATGGATGAACCCGCCGGTAAAACGATCTACCGCGTGCAGGCCGGTCACCCGATTAGTCAGTACTTCGGGCTGGTATCCGATGGCTTCGTCACCGCTGCCGACCTGGCCGATCCTGACTTCCCCGTCTCCTCGTTCGGTAACGTGCAGGTGGGCGACTTGAAGTATCGCGACATGAATAGTGACAAGTTCATCGACGACAGGGACGTCACCTGCATCGGGTACAGTGACATCCCCCTGAACACGTACGCGCTTACCCTGGGATGCGACTGGAAAGGCATCTCCTTTAGTGCCATGTTCCAGGGCGTGAGCGGTGTGTCCCGCTATTATGACGCCGAGGCCATGTACGCGTTCGTCGACGGGGGAAAGGTCAAGGAGCATCACCTGGCCCGCTGGAATCCCGCGGTGAGCGAGAGCGAGAACTTGAAAAAAGCACGATACCCCCTGCTGCACTACGATGATCACGGCGCGCATAACCAGCAGTTGAACTCGTTCTTCCTGAAAAACGGGGCGTTCCTCCGCCTGAAGAACATCGAACTGAGCTATTCGTTGCCGCGAGAGATCATCTCCAAGTGGTACATGAACGACTTCCGCGTCTACATGAATGCCAATAACCTGGCCACGTGGGATCACCTCGACGGGTTAGTCGACCCGGAGAGCAACGGCTCGAATCGCTACCCGATCATGAAGGCCATCAACCTGGGCGTAAATATCAGATTCTAAAACTGCACTACCATGAAGAATATTACTCAATACGCTATCCTGTCCCTGCTCCTCGTGACATGCCTCACCGCCTGCGAGGAGATGTTCGGGGACTTTCTCGACAAGCAACCCAGCAACGAGCTGACCGGTGAAGAGGTGTTCGCGTTGTGGACGAATGCCGAGAAGTTCCACTACGATACCTATAATTTCCTCCGGCATGGCGCCAGGCGCATCAACCGCTCGTGGATGGACGCCGCCACGGATCTGGCACATACCAGCTATACCTCCGGGGGCACGCGTACCAGCTTCAATATCGGGAACTACTACGCCGCGTCCGGTGCCCCGGAGCTGACGGATACTTGGGAACACTACTACCGCGGCATCCGCAAGTGTAACATGCTACTCAATAACATTGATACCGTTCCCCGCGCCGCCGATCTCTCGATCGAGAACTACGAGCGGGATAAGATGAACTTCAAGTCCGAGTCCCGTTTCCTCCGCGCCTACTTCTACTGGGAACTGTTCCTGCGCTACGGGCCGGTACCTATCGTGAGAGACGTGCTCGACCCGGACGGTGACCTGCTATCGGAATACGTCGACCGTCCTTCCAACGAGGAGTTCCTCCGCTTCGTGATGCAGGAACTCACCGAGTGCGAGAGCGGGTTGATGGACAAGCCCGACCCGGCAACGCAAGATAACCTGGTGGGACGCGTATGCAAGCCAATGGCCGCTGCCCTCCGCTCGCGCATCGTGTTATACATGGCCAGTCCGCGGTACGGTCTCGCGACGTGGCAAGCCGCAGCAGACACGGCACGGAGTTTCATCACGAAGTACGGTCATCTGTACGCGCTGCAACATGACTACGCGAGCGCTATACTGACCGTCGTGCACCAGGGAAACAACGAGGTCATCTTCTGGAGAAACGACACGCGGATCGGCTGGAGTGCGATCGCGGACGACTCCCCGGTGGGCGAGGGAGGCAACGGGGGATTATGCCCGTCGCAGAACCTCGTCGACATGTACGACATGGCCAACGGTCTCTCTCCTTTCACCGCGTATGACGACACCGGCGCACCCGTGTATAACGGCACGGCCATCCCGGAGATCAATGCCGCCAGCGGGTACAACGAGACCGCTCCCTACACGGGCCGTGACCCTCGCTTCTACACAACGGTACTGTACCACGGCTCGACCTGGAATAACGCGACGATCGACGTGACACGCGGCGGACGCGATAATCCTCCGGGGAACGCGAACGCGACCCCCACCGGCTATTACGTGAAGAAGTACATCCCGGAAAATATCCTCTCGTACAACCATTCCGGGACGGCCTACCGCAACTGGATCTTCATCCGTTACGCCGAGATCCTCTTGAACTATGCCGAGGCGGTGAACGAGGCGCAGGGGCCGGTTGACGAGGCATTCAGTGCATTGCAATTACTTCGTGACCGCGCGGGGATAACGGCACGGCTCGCGGATCGTGCCGACTTACGCTCGCGCGGGGCGCTGCGGGCCTTCATTCACAAGGAGCGCACCGTCGAATTGGCCTTCGAGGAACACCGCGCGTGGGACGTCCGCCGCTGGAACGTGGCAGAGGAGGCGCTCTCCCGCCCGCTCCTCGGGATAAAGGTCAGCGTCGATGCGTCGGGCAACCCGGTGTACACGCGAGAGATCGTCCAGCAGCGGGTATTCTCCCGGAAGATGTACCTCTATCCCGTTCCGGAGACAGAGGTCTGGAAAACGAGTATCGAAAACAACGAGGGATGGAACTAAAAACATAAAAATATGCTTACCATGAAACATGTATACAGGAGTATCCTGCTTGTCGCCGCGCTACTCGCGATCGTACAGGTCACCCGCGCGCAAGAGACGCTCAACGGGCGAATCACGGACAAGGAGGGAAAACCGGTCGGTGGGGCAGTGATCAACGTGGCCGAGGCAAGTCGCGTGGTACTATCGAACGCTACCGGGTACTTCAGCTTGAAGAATGTCAAGGCCGGCGACGAGATCATCGTCACCCGTACCGGCTACAAGACCGCCTCCGTGTTCGTCACCGATGTCGCCGAGAGCCTTCTCGTCGAGATGGAGGCGGACGATGACGAGTACGCGCGATCGACGCCCCTCCCCTTCGGGAGGCAAAAGAAGCGGTTCGTCACCGCGGCGACCTCTGTTGTCACGGGCGAGGAACTGGAGAAACATCCCGTGACGGTACTGCAGAATGCCTTCACCTCCACGGTTACCGGCGTCGAGACTTACGAGTCGCAATCCGAACCGGGATGGTCGGAGACGGCACTGTACATCCGCGGTATCCGCACGATGAATTCCTCTGCGCGTGCGCCACTGATCATCGTGGATGACATGGAACGCGACCTGTCGTTCCTCGATGCGTATCCCATCGAGTCGATCACGATTGTCAAGGATGCTGCTGCCTCGGCCATCTACGGAATGCGCGGCGCGAACGGCGTCGTGCTCGTCACGACGCGTCGCGGTATGCCGGGGAAGACCTCTATCCGCTTCACGCAGGAGTTCGGCTACCAGACTATCGCCGGTATCCCCGAAAGCCAAAACTCCTATAACTACGCCCTCACCCGCAACCAGGCGCTCTACCTCGACGGGGGATTGCCGGAGTTCTCCGACGAGGACATCCAACATTATTACGAGGCCGCCAAGGGGACGCTTGACCCGTCGTTGAAGTACAAGTACTTTAGCACGAACTGGCACGACGTCATGTTGCGCGAGCTTGCCCCGCAGCATCGCACCAACCTCTCCGTGAGCGGGGGGAATAACCGTACGCGCTATTACTTCTCTTTCTCGTACTTGAAACAGGAAGGGCTGTACGATACCCGTTGGACGGAATGGAACAAGGGGTATTCCACGCAGCATGTTCTCGACCGCTTCAACTTGCGTTCGAACATCGACATGCAGGTGAACCGTTTCCTCGGCGTGTCGCTTGACCTCGGCGGTCGCGTGGATAATATCGTCCAGCCGGGCATCGACGTGTGGAATCTGTTCACGTGGGGCGCCGGGGAAAACAAGCCCATCTTCCCCGTGTTCTGTCCCGACGGCAGTTTCTTTATGCCCACGGAGAGCGATAGCAAGAACGGGGCGGCACAGATCGCCGGACGAGGCATCGAGACAAACAGACGGCGCAACCTTTACACGAACGCTACCGCCGAAGGGAATCTCGACTTCATCACCGACGGTCTCAAGGCGAAGCTTACCGTGGGATTCGATTCCTACGAGACCTTCCAGGCCACGCAAGTCGCCGACATTGACGTCTACTACTATAATTTCGGCGCGGAGGTCAGTGACCCCTCCGAGTACGAGTACAGGCGCATGAGGACAGGGATCGCGTTGCCGAATCCTTCCACTTCCCCGCGTGATTACTACTACAACATCAACATGATCGCCGGGCTGGAGTATAATCGCGTCTTCGGGAGAAACGCTGTCGAGGCACGTGCCTTCACGCGTACTTACAAGAACGTCGTCCGCGGGCAGAATTCCTCGAACCGCTACCTCTCCTACAACGCGACAGCCACGTACGTCCGCGATGATCGTTACATCCTCTCCGGCAATCTCTCGTACATGGGATGCGATAACTTCGCTCCCGGCGAGCGCTTCGCCCTGTTCCCCGGCATCTCCGCCGGGTGGGTCATCTCCGGTGAACCCTGGATGGAGAGCGATAACATCCAACTCCTGAAATTACGCGCCTCGTACGGTACTGCCGGCCAGGCGAACGTCGGGGCCGATCGCTACCCCTACCAGGGCACTTACGACGAGGGGAGCGGTTACAATTTCGGCACGGCACAGACCTATACCGAGGGAAGCTACGAGTCGGCTACCGGTAACAAGAACATCAAGTGGGAGCTATCCACCACGGCGAACATCGGTCTGGATTTCGATTTCTTCAACAAGGGCGTTTACGGCTCCGTCGACCTGTTCAAGGAGTGGCGATCGAACATCCTCGTCACCCGCTCCACTATCCCCTGGCTCTACGGAGCTGATGTCCCGCAGGACTCCTACGGGCGTGCCGAGACGAAGGGCTTCGAGGCCACCCTCGGTCATGATAACCGCGTCGGTGACTTCCACTACTCTATCGAGGGCATGGTCACGTGGAACACGAACAAGATTATCGAAATGGACGAGTTGCCGCCGAACTACTCTTACCAGGCATTCACCGGCCAGAGAATCGGTCGCCACCAGCTCCTACAGTGGGTACAGTGGGCCTCCGACCCCGACCTGATTCCCACCTCGCGGCAGGACGCCATCGACAACCCCGCGAAATATCCCTGGCACGCCGCCGGGAGATACAAGCTCGGGAACGCCATCTTCAAGGACGTGAATAACGACCGCGTCATCGACAGCTACGACAAGATTCCCGACGGCTACACGAACATCCCGGAGCTTGTCCCCTCCCTCAAGGTCGGTCTCGGCTGGAAAGGTTTCGACGCGCGCGTCATCCTGACGGCCTACTTGAACCGCACCGTCGAGTGTCGTGAGAACATGGACTACGGTTTCGGCTGGGGAGGAACTGCCACGCACGCCGTCACCTCCACGTGGGGGTATTACAACGACGACCCCGCCGACCCGCGTAACGTCAACGCCAAGTACCCGCGCCTCTCTACCATGTTCAGCGACATCGACAGGAACTATCCCTACAACGAATCCACCATCTGGTTTCAGAACGGCGACTTCCTCTCGTTGCGCAACATCGAGGTCGGTTACTCTCTTCCGGCACCCCTCATCGCCCGTGCCTGGATGACGCACTGTCGGGTATACTTCAGCGGCTACAACCTTTTCACGTGGAGCCACCTCCCAGAAGGTTTCGACGCGGAGAACCCCACCAACTACATCTGGGCATACCCCAAGACGAAGTCCTTCTCCATCGGATTAAATATCGGATTCTAACTAAATGAAAGAACCATGAAACACACGCGTACATACACCACGATATTCCTTCTTCTCCTCCTGTCGGCCTGTTCCGGTTTCCTCGACAAGGAGTACGACGCCTCCCTCTCCGGGGAGAAGGTCTTCGGCAACCAGACGCTGACCCGCGAGTTTCTCGCCAACATCTACACGAACCTCCCGGACGGTATCGCCGGGTACTCCGATGACCAGTTCCTCGGCGCGTCACGCGACTGCATGACCGATAACGCCACCTCCTTCTGGGGGCTGCACTACTATAACAAGATCAACACCGACGCGTACACCGCCGCAGATCATCCCCTCCTCACGTTCTGGAATACCGACTTCTCCGGTATCCGCAAGTGCAATATCTACCTCACCAACGCCCGTGCAACCGTCGTTGGGAACGCCGTCGTCGATGGTGACGATAACCGTCTACACGATCGCTACCGTGCCGAGGCCAGGCTACTGCGTGCCATCTTCCACTTCGATCTCGTCTCCTGGTTTGGCCGTGCGCCCATCCTCGGTGAGGACGAGAACGGCAACCCCATCATCCTCGACATGAACAAGCAGGAGGAGATGAACCTCTACCGCTTGCCGCCCGACGAGGTGCTCGCGTGGGTCGCCGCCGAGTGCGATTCGGTGAAAAACCGTCTCCCCTTCCGTTACGCCAACGAGGAGATTAACTGGGGACGCGTTAACGGCGCGGCAGCGTATGCCCTCAAATCAAGAGCACTCCTCTACCGTGCTTCCGCTCTCAACAATCCCGACGACGACCGCACGCGCTGGCAGGAGGCCAAGCAAGCGGCGCTCGACTTCATCTCCGCCAACGCCGCGCACGCCAGGCCGTATGCCCTATACGGCGACTACCAGCGCTGCTTCCACGAGGATCCCGTGAACAACGGCGAGATCATTCTCGCGCGCTCCATCTGGAACACGAACCGCATCGATCTCCAGTTGCTACCACCGGGCTTCACCGGCTCCGTTTCCGGGGCGGGACGCACAAACCCCACGCAGAATTTCATCGATTGCTTCGAGATGGCGAACGGGAGACGGATCAACGAGGCAGGATCCGGTTACGAGGCCGCGCGACCTTATGATAACCGCGACCCGCGTCTCGAGGCCATCGTCTTCCATCACGGTTCGCGCTGGGGACGCGCCGACCAGGGTGAAGAACGGCTCGTCGACGTTCACTTCAATTCCGCCACCGACAAGGGCGCCGATTACCGTGAGTCTATGGGAGGAACGTACACGGGTTACTACCTCAAGAAATACGTTAACCCCTCCCTCATCCTCAAGGCCCCGCAGAGTTTCCCGCACGTCTGGATCATCTTCCGTCACGCCGAGATCCTCCTCAACGCTGCCGAGGCGATCAACGAGGCAGACGGGCCGGCGGAGGCCTACCAGTACGTCAACCAGGTGCGTGCACGTGTCGGGATGCCTCCATACTCCGGCATGACGCGTGAAGAGTTCCGCGTGCGCGTGCGCAACGAGCGGCGCGTCGAGTTATCCTTCGAGGACCATCGTTTCTTCGACCTCCGCAGGTGGAGAGCCTACGACGGCGTGACCGCACAGAACGAGCTCTCGAAGCCCTTGCACGAGCAGTTGCTGAACATGTACGGCGTGCAGGTTTCCATCGCCGGAAGCTCGACCGTATACTCCGTCACCGGCCCTCCAGGCACGCAGGGGAACGACATGGACCTGCGCGTGTTCAATAACCCGAAGAATTACTACTTCCCCATCCCCGACAGCGAGTACAAGCGAGCGCCCAACCTCGGGCAAAACGAGGGCTGGGAGGCAAGAGAGTAGAACAACAACAGGCTACTCGCGCGGGACATTTCTTCGTCCCGCCGCGAGGGCCTTTTTCCCGTAACCGTATTTTTATCACGCTAACACAAGATCGCCATGAACGCTCTTTCATCGTATTCCCTCTCCTCGTTGTTTCTCCTTGCCGTCGCCTGCACTTCTCCGGAGAAGATCATGGATCCCCTTCCCCCGGCGGCGGGTGACCCGGACCTGCCCGCGTCGGGCGACAAGATTACCGTGAGTGCCCCCGTCGTCTCGTCCATCGCGCGCGACGGGGCGCTGCTTACTGCATCGTTCACGAACGCGGGCGACGAGGCCGTCATTTCCCGCGGCTTCTACTACTCGCTCGTTGACCCGCCGACGGCGGGTGTTCTCGTCGCGGCGGACGACGAGGGAGCCAACCGCTTCTCGGCTACTCTCGACGGCCTGCAGGAGAATACCCTCTACTTCGTCGCCGCCAGCGTGACGACGGGTACACGTTCCGTCACCGGCCCGGCGGATCTCTTCCGCACGACGAGTAACGCCCTCGCCACGTATGTCCCCCCGACCTATTCCGACGATTATTCCCGCGACGGGATCACGAGCTGGAACAACCGCTCGCGTTGGAACCTCGCCAACGTGCACGACCCGACCGTCGAGAAATGCGGGGAGTACTATTACATGTACACCACCGACGCCTCCTACGGGAACGTCCACGAGGGCCGTGGGCACTTCCCTTACCGCCGTTCCCGTGACCTGGTCAACTGGGAGTTCCTCGGCATGGCGATGGACGGCGCCCCGGCGTGGGTCAAGGACTCGCTGAACAACATTCGTCAACGCCTCGGCCTCGCGGCGATAAACAACCCCGTCTTGTTATACTGGGCGCCCGTGGTCAGGCGCGTCGGCGACAAGTACAGGATGTATTACAGCATCCCCGTCGACAATTACATTGGCAACGGCCTGCCGAACACGACCGCTAATTTCGACAACACGTGGACCGAGCGCGCCTTCATCGGATTGATGGAAACCGACGATCTCGCCACGAACGCCTGGGTGGACAAGGGGATGGTCGTTTACTCGGCTACCGACAGGGGCCGCGACTGGTCGCGTTCCAGCCTCTCGAACTGGAGCGCCTACTTCAAGTGGAACGCCATCGACCCCTCCTTCATCATCGACCGGGAGGGGAAACACTGGCTCGTTTACGGCTCGTGGCACTCCGGCATCGTCGCCCTCGAACTCGACCCGGCCACCGGCCTACCCGCTCGCCCGCTCGTCAACGACCCGGCGGACTTCGGCACGCGCGTCGCCCGGCGGACAAACAGCGACTCCAACCGTTGGCAAGCGCAAGAGGCCCCGGAGATCGTCTACAACCCGGAGACGGGATACTATTACCTCTTTCTCGCCTACGACGAGCTATCCGTCGCCTACAACACGCGCGTCTGCCGCGCCACGAGCGTCGAGGGTCCCTACTACGGCTACAACGGGGCAGACGTCACGGCCGGCGCCACGTGCCTGCCCATCCTCACGCACCCCTACCGTTTCAACGACCATTCCGGCTGGGTGGGTATCTCCCACTGCTGCGTCTTCCGCGACCCGGACGACGGCCGCTGGTACTACGCCTCGCAGGGGCGCCTACCGGAGAACACCGGCGGCAACGCGTACAGCAACGCCATCATGATGGGTCACGTCCGGGAGATCCTCTGGACGGAAGACGGCTGGCCCGTCGTCATGCCGGAACGATACGCCGGCGTCCCGCGGGAAAGCATCACGGAGGGAGAACTCGTCGGCACGTGGGAAAACATCATCCTCTCCTACTCCGCCGGCCAGCAGCGGACGGCCTCCACCGTCGTCCTGGCGGCGGACAAGAGCGCCTCCGGGGCCATCACCGGCACCTGGGCGTATGACCCCGTCACCGGCATCCTCTCGCTCGGCACCTACCGCCTGCACCTTCGCCGCGGCCTCGACTGGGAAGCCGACCCGCGCGTGCCGACCCTCGTCTACGCCGGCATCGACTCGCGGGGATACTCCGTCTGGGGCAAGAAGCGGAACTAACCCTTTTTTCACTACATTTGACACCGTAACACTTAAAATTTACCCGCCATGAACAACAGCATCTACCGCCACGCGGCGCGCGTCGCCCTGCTCCTCGCCATCGCCGCTCCCCTCGCCGGGCAAACACCCCGCGTCCTGCACCTCGACGCCCGGAAGGCCGGCGCCGTCGTACAGCCCACGATGTACGGCCTCTTCTTCGAGGACATTAACTTCGCCGCCGACGGCGGGCTTTACGCCGAGCTGGTCAAGAACCGCTCCTTCGACTTCCCGCAACGCCTGATGGGGTGGAAAACCTTCGGCAACGTCGAGGTGACAACCGTCAACCCGCCCTTCGAGAGGAACCCCACGCACGTCGTCCTATCCTACCCGGGGCACGACCACAAGTACTCCGGCATCGAGAACGAGGGCTTCACCGGCATGGGTCTCCTCGCCGGCGCCTCCTACCGCTTCACCGTCCACGCCCGCGCCACCGCCGCCGACGGGCCGCGCAAGATACGCGTCGAGCTAATCGACACCCGCGACGACATCATCGCCCGCGAGGAGATCACCATCCCCTCGACCGCCTGGGAAAAGTACACGGTCATTCTCCGTCCCCGCGCCACGGAAACCCGCGGCCGCCTGCGCGTCTTCCTCGCCTCCCGCGGCGCCGTCGCCCTCGACCACGTCTCGCTCTTCCCCGTCGACACCTACAAGGGACGCGAGAACGGCCTTCGCGCCGACCTCGCCACGCTTCTCGAGGCCACCCGTCCCGGCGTCTTCCGCTTCCCCGGCGGCTGCATCGTCGAGGGCACGGATCTCGCCACGCGCTACAACTGGAAGAACTCCATCGGCCCCGTCGAGAACCGCCCCGTCAACGAGAACCGCTGGCACTACACCTTCCCCTACCGCCTCTTCCCCGACTACTACCAGTCGCTCGGCCTTGGCTTCCACGAGTTTTTCCTTCTCTCCGAGGACATCGGCGCGGAGCCTCTCCCGGTGCTCTCCTGCGGCCTCGCCTGCCAGTTCCAGAACAGCGGCGAGGAGTGCCACGTCCCCGTCGACGCCCTCGACGAGTACGTCCAGGACGCCCTTGACCTCGTCGAGTACGCCAACGGCGACCCCTCCACCCCGTGGGGAAGCCGTCGCGCCGCCGCCGGTCACCCCGCCCCCTTCAACCTCAAGTACATCGCGATCGGTAACGAGCAGTGGGGAAAAGAATACGTCGATCGCCTCGAGGTCTTCGTCAAGGCCATCCGTGCCCGCTACCCCGCCATCCGCGTCATCGGCAGCGCCGGCCCCTACGCCGAGGGTGAATTCTTCGACCACCTCTGGCCCGAAATGAGACGCCTCAAGGTGGACCTCGTCGACGAGCACTATTACAAGGGCCCCGAATGGTTCCTCGCTAACGCCTCGCGTTACGACGCCTACGACCGCCGCGGCCCCGCCGTTTTCGCCGGCGAGTACGCTTGCCACATGCCCGACCGCGCCAACAGTTTCCTCGCCGCCTTGCGCGAGGCCGCCTTCATGACCGGTCTCGAGCGGAACGCCGACGTCGTCCACATGGCGACGTACGCCCCGCTGCTCGCCCACGTCGACGCCTGGCAGTGGCGCCCCGACATGATCTGGTTCGACAACACGCGCGCCGCCGCCACGCCGAGTTACCTCGTCCAGCAGCTCTTTTCCCTCAACAAGGGCACGCGCGTCCTCCCGCTGACCTGCGACGGCAAGCCCCTCGCCGGCGACGACGGCCTCTACGCCTCCGCCGTCCGCGACGACGTCGCCGGTTGTTACATCGTCAAGATTGTCAACACCTCCGCGCGCGAGCAACCCCTCCGCCTGGTCATCGACAACGCCCGCGGGAAGTACGCCCTGCTGCCCGACGCCACCGTCACGCTCCTCGCCGCCCCGCCCGACGCCGTCAACACGCTCGACCGCCCGGACGCCGTCGCTCCCGTCACCGCCCCCGCGCGCTTCACCGGCAACGCGCTGGAAACCATCCTCCCGCCCGGCTCTTTCGCCGTCTACCGGGCACGCTACAAGTAGTCCCGCCACGCCGGCGGCTCTCGCGAGGGAGTGTACCAGGGCAACGTCGCCCGGTACACTCCCTCTCTTTCGCGCTATACTTTCCCCGTCATCTTTACTGCCTCCCCCGTCGGCATTACTGCCTCCCCCGTCTTCTTTACTGCCTCCGCCGTCTTCATTACTGCCTCCGCCGTCAGCGCTA
>JAIRKS010000234.1 GCA_031259905.1 Odoribacteraceae bacterium | reverse complement strand
CGGGAGCTCCCGACGGTCTCCCGACAACTGTACCGGCTCCGTCGGGAACACCCGACGGTCTCCCGACAACTCAACTGGCTCCGCCGGGAACACCCGACGGTCTCCCGACAACTGAACTGGCTCCGTCGGGAACACCCGACGGTCTCCCGACAACTGAACTGGCTCCGCCGGGAACATGCGACGGTCTCCCGACAACTGTACCGGCTCCGCCGGGAACACGCGACGATCTCCCGACAACTGTACTGGCTCCGTCGGGAAGCTCCCGACGCTCTCCCCACAATTGTACTGACTCAAGACTGTCGCGTTTCGAGACAGCCCCGACGGCCCTCTCGCCTCCGGGGGCGGGTATTATATCCCCGGGGAAATTGTGCATGTCCCCGGGGATATGCTGCATGTCCCCGGGAATATGTAATCTGTCTCCGGGGAAACGTAATCTGTCCCCGGAGATATTATACAAGTAAAGAACTATAAAATGTAGGGAAGGAAGGGTATGATATCGAGAAGAGACTGTATGATGCCAAGAGGGGACTGCATGAGGCCAAGGAGGGATTCTATAATGCCGGGAGGGGACTGTATGATACCGGAAAGAAACTGTATAATGCCGGGAAGGGAGGGTATGATACCGGGAGGGGACTGCTGAGGCCGGGAATGGACTGCACGATGCCGGGAGGGGGCTATATAATACAAGGTATGGATCGCGTGACGCCGGGGAGGGATCGCGAAGAGTACGCTCCCGGCACTGCCGCCCGCGCGAGCGTTTTCCCGTCCCGGGAGGCCGGGAGGCCGGGAGGCTCGCCGGGAGACAGGGCGTAGCGTCCCGCGGATCGCCCGCCACGGGCGTCACCCTCGCGAGCGCTTTCGGGGCACTCGACGCGCAGGGCGTCACCCGTGCAAGCACCCCTGGGTCATTCGACACGCGGGACGTTGCGCCGCACGACGCGGGGCGTCGCGGGTGATGAAGGTCGCGGTGACGGGGTCACGGCATTAAGTCACTGATTTCCCGGTAGAGCGCGTCGCTCACCGGGCACAAGGGAAGGCGTAGACGGTTGTGCTTGATGATTCCCCGCGCATGTAACGCGGCTTTCACGCCGGCCGGGTTGCCTTCCTCGAAAAGCACCCGGTACAGGTGGCGCGAGCGGAGGTGGATCTCCCGCGCCCCGTCGAGGTCTCCCTCGAGCGCCCGGTGGATCATCGACGCGCTCTCGCCGGGCAGGACGTTCGCCAGCACGGAGATCAATCCCTCGGCGCCAATGGATATGAACGGGAGCGCCACGGCGTCGTCCCCGGAGAGGAGCAGGAAGCCGGGCGGCTTGTCGGCAACGATGGCGGTGGCTTGCTCGAAGTTCCCGGTAGCTTCCTTCACGGCGATGATGTTGTCGAACTCCCCGGCCAGGCGGGTGATCGTCGCCGCGGGGATGTTCACGGAACACCTCCCGGGGACGTTGTAGAGGATCAGCGGCAGGGGCGAGTGCCCGGCCAACGCCTTGAAGTGAAGGTAGAGGCCACGCGGCGTCGGCTTGTTGTAGTAGGGCGCCACGGTCAGGATGGCGTCGCCGTGCTTCAGGTACGGCAACACGCGCAGTTGCTCGACGAGGCTCGCCGTGTCGTTCCCGCCCACCCCGATCACGACCGGCAGGCGCCCGGCGTTTTGCTCGACGATGATCTCCACGACCCGTTCGCGCTCGTCGCCGGAGAGCGTCGCCGCCTCGGAGGTCGTGCCCAGCGCCACGAGGTAGTCCACGCCGCCATCGATGACGTGATCGACGACGTCGCGTAACGACGCCTCGTCCACGCGGCCGGCGGCGTCGAACGGGGTAACCAGCGCTACCCCCACTCCTGAAAATTTTTTCATGATGTACTAGTGGGTTTTGATTTTTTCCAGCAGCTCGTTCAAGCGCCCCTGCAGCTCGTCCACCTCTTTTATTCCCTCGAAGACGATGTCGCACTGGAAGCCGTCGCGTTCCATCCCGATCTTGCACTTGGCCGCAGAGGAGGCGAGCAGGTAATCCCCGACGCTGCAGGCGCCACGGGAGAGGTCGACGAGCAGGTCGTGCGAGAAGTGCATCATCTCGTGAAGCCGCGCGTTCACGAACTTGCCGGACAGGGAGATGTCTTTATCGCTCGCGCGGACGGCCCCCTCGATGGTGCCCGTCGCGGGGTGTCCCGCGTCTCCCTCGAGGATGAGGATCTCCACGCGCGTCTTCCCGGAGAGCATGTCCCGCAGTCTCTCGATCTCTCCCGCCTGCCGCTCCCCGTCGATACAGAACAGGAGGCACGAGCGGGCCGTCTGGAAGTTCTGGAACGACAGTTCGCGGCTCGCGCGCGTCGTTCTCTTTGCCAGTCTATTTCTCTTCAGTTTTTTCTTGAAATTCTCAAACATGGTTTCCGATTCATTTTAGATAAACGTCCTTCACAAAAATACGGATAATTACCGCTCGCCTTCTCGCTTTGTTTGTTTTGATACAAAAAAAAACGTGCCCTTAATTTTTACACGAAACGGCACGCGACGGGGCAAGAAAGGACGACGCCCGTCGCGTTTCCCGGCGGAAGCGTCAGGGTCCGCGCGCGGGGGGTGCTCGCCAGCGGGCGCCGGTCGTGGAATTCAAGGGAGGAAGCGTTGCCCCGCTCCATGACGCTCGCGGGCGGGCGACCGGGAATGGCCGCGCGCGAACGTCATGGAGCGGGTCACCGCCGGGGAAGGAGCGGCGTGGGGGGGGAGCGCGTGACCGTCCCCGCGTGCCCGTTCCCGCCTCGTGACGGGGTAGCGGGGGGACGGTGGCGTGAAGGCGACGCGCGGCGCGTGCCCGCGAGTTCCCCGCGGTTACTCCCCGCGCTACCGGTCGGGCGGGAGGGAGTCTGGCTGCAACTTGTATACTTCAACGGCTCCCAGCAGGAAACAGCCCACGGCGAAATCCTCGAAGTCGGGTTCCTTGTCGCGGCTCACCGGCTGCCCGTCCGCCGGCTCTTTTCCCGTTCCCTGTACCCAGCCGAGTGAGCCGTCGGGACGGACGGAATGTTCTGCCAGCCCGCTCCAAGCGTTTAGCAACGCGGGAAGGTACGCGGCGCGATCGAGTATCCCGTTGTTGATCCCCCAGGCAAGGCCGTACACGAAGAGGGAGGTGCCCGTGGTCTCTTTTCCACCGAAGTGCCCGGGGTCGTGAAGGCTGACGTTCCAGAAGCCGTCGGGGCGTTGACAGGCTTTCAACGCCGCCGACATTGCCACGAAGTCAGCCACGTAGGTCGCACGACGCGGATCGTCTGCCGGTATCTCGTCCAGCACTCTCGCCAGCGCGGCGTATACCCACCCGTTGCCACGCGACCAGTAGCAGGGTTTGCCGTTCGGCTCGCGGTAGGGCGGCACGAAGTCCTTGTCGCGCCACCACAAGCCGTCCGCCGGGTTGAACAACCCATTGTCGCCGTGACGATCACGCGTGAAGGAGTACATCCTGAACATTTTCTCGTGATAGCGCGCGTCGTCCAGCAGGTTGCCCAGCCTGGCCATGACCGGCATGGCCATCTGTATGGCGTCGATCCATGACCAGTCGTCGTCCCGCGGCGAGTCCAGCAGCATCTCCATGCACTCCTTAATGTTCCGGATCTTCACCGGGTCGGGCGAGATCCTGTACAGGTCGATGTACACCTGACCGCAGCAGTGGTTGTCGGCGTTACGCGTCGCGTTGCCGTCGCGCATGCCCCAGCGGTGAAATTCCGCCCATTTCAAGGCGTAGTCGTGATATTCCGGCAGGGGATGCACCCCGTGAAGCGCCATCAAGCCCTCGTAGTACACCGCGCGCGTCCAGATGTTGCTCGGGCGCAACTTGCCCACGTTGGAAGGACGCGTGTAGTCGGCATGTTTTTGCATGAAACGGGCGTTGACGCGCATCACGAGTTGAAGTACCTGCTGCCTGTCCGGTAACTCCAGGGGACGAGCGACGAGGGGAAGGCTTCCCGCCATGACCAGCAGGGTAAGAAGAGATGACCTGTTTTTCATGATTCTTGTAAATGTTTCCCGCGAAGGTAACGACTTTATCGCCAAGTGAGAACGTCCCCCCGTCCGTTCACGCGAGAAAGCACGCGGGAGGAAAGGGTAGCCGTCCAGGAGCGACGCGCGCGGCACGGGAAGCACGGGGAGGATGACGCGGGGAGGGTGATGCAGGGAGGGAGGCGCGGGAAGAGTAAGCGTTAACCGGTGATTTCTTTTTGCGCTTTCTTGCTTAGTGACCGGAGGATTAGGTTGTACGAGTGGTCGAGCATTTTCTTTAACACCGCGTCGGGGACGTCCCCCCCGAGCAGCATGGAGTTCCAGTGCGTTTTGTTGAAATGATACCCCGGGGTGATTTCCGCGTATTGCTCGCGCAGTTCCAAGCCGTATCCCGGCGGGAGTTTTACCGTGATAACCCCCATCCCTTCCCCGTTATTGCCTACCAAAGCGTACATTTTCCCGCGGACGGAGTAACGAATCGCGTCCCATTCCGCCTTGTAGTCTTCTTCCGTGCCTTCTTTCGAGAGGCAATACTCTTGAATAAAATCGTATTTCATCTTTGGCAAGCGCGCTGGTTCATATTCTTGTATAAAATCACGGTTCATCTTGAACATCATCCCCCGTCTGGCTACCGGGTGAACGAAACACGGCCCCTCGACTACCTGTTTGCAAAATACCAGTGTCGAGGGGCCGTTATCCTGCTCGCGAATGCAGGTTATTTATCGTTCATCGAGACCAGGAATTCCTCGTTCGACTTTGTTTTTTCCAGGCGGTCTTTCACGAACTGCATGGCCTCGATGGAAGTCATGTCGGTGAGGTAATTGCGTAGTATCCAGATACGATTCAGGGTATACTCGTCCAGCAGGAGATCGTCACGCCGCGTGCTGGACGCGGTGATATCCACGGCAGGATAGATCCGGCGATTAGAAAGTTTGCGATCCAGTTGTAACTCCATGTTACCTGTTCCCTTGAACTCCTCGAAGATCACGTCGTCCATCTTCGATCCGGTCTCGGTCAGCGCCGTCGCGAGGATCGTCAACGACCCTCCATTCTCGATGTTGCGCGCCGCCCCGAAGAAACGCTTGGGCTTGTGCAGCGCGTTGGCGTCCACGCCTCCCGACAGCACCTTGCCGGACGCGGGGGATACCGTGTTGTACGCACGCGCCAGGCGAGTGATGGAATCCAGCAGGATCACCACGTCATGGCCACACTCTACCATCCGCTTTGCTTTCTCGAGCACGATGTTGGCCACTTTCACGTGGCGTTCCGCCGGCTCGTCGAACGTCGAGGCGATCACCTCGGCCTTCACGCTCCGCGCCATGTCCGTGACCTCTTCCGGTCGCTCGTCCACCAGCAGGATGATAAGGTATACCTCCGGGTTATTGGCCGAGATGGCGTTAGCGATCTCTTTCAACAGCATGGTCTTTCCCGTCTTGGGCTGGGCCACGATCAGGCCACGCTGGCCTTTCCCGATGGGAGCGAACATGTCCACGACACGGGTAGAGATCGTGGCTCGCCCGTTTCCTGTCAGGTTAAATTTCTCGTTCGGGAAGAGCGGCGTCAAGTGGTCGAACGGGATACGATCCCGCACCGCTTCCGGTAGCTTGCCGTTGATCTTGTCGATTTTGATCAGCGGGAAATATTTCTCGCCCTCTTTCGGGGGACGGACGGAGCCGGTCACCGTGTCACCGGTGGCAAGGCCAAAGAGTTTTATCTGGCTCTGGGAAACGTAAATGTCATCGGGAGAACTCAAGTAGTTGTAGTCCGACGAGCGCAGGAAACCATAACCGTCGGACATGATCTCCAGCACGCCGGCATGGAACGTGATCCCGTCGAACTCGTAGTACTTGTCTCGCTTGTCGTGGCGCAACTTGTTGTCGCGGCGTTCTTCTACCTCGTAGCGCAGGAACACCTCGCCCTGCACCGCGGGCGCACTCTCTTCTAACTCGATCTCGTCTTCTTCTGAAGATTGCATTGCCTCGATGTCTTTCTCCACGCGCTTCACGAGGATGGGCTTCCTGACGAGTTTTTCTTCCGGTTTTTCTGTCTTCTCCGGTTGCTCTTCCGCGGTCTTTTCCCGCGTATCGGTAGGCGTCGCGAGCTGTTCCTCGTTACCCGTCGCGATTTCTTTCTCTTCCGCGTTTTCGTTATTCTCCACGGTGGGTCGCGCTTTCTTTCTCCGCGAGCGTTTTTTCTCCACGACGGGTTGCTCGTCGGTTGCCGGGACTGTCCCGACAGGTAATGTCTCGTCCCTGTTCCCGAGCACCACTTCTTCCGACGTGCGGTGCAGCGTGACGTTATGATCAAGAATGGCGACGTGACTGACCTTCGTCGTCTCCCCCCCTCCCTCACGAGCGGGTGTCGTTTGCTTCACCGGTTGTTGTCCTTCTTGTTGCCTTTTCCCTTCACTCGCGGACGCTTTTGCCGGCTGTTGCGGGGCGCGTTTTCTTTCTTCTTTTTTGCCTTCACTCTTCGCGGTTCGTGCCACGGGCTGCTGCTCCTGGCTCACCTCTTCTCTCGCGGGTTGCTTGGTGGTTTGTCCCTGGCCTTCGTTCGCGGTGTCGCGTTTTGTTTTTCTTCTTTTCCTCGAGTCGCTACTCTTCTTCTCGGCGTCATCGTGCAGGGATCGCGTCTGCGTCTTTTCTTTCGGGTTCACCGGTACGGTGTCTTCTGTCGACACCATAGCTTGCTGGTCCAGAATTTTATATATCAAATCTTTCTTCAGGTAGGCTTCTACCTTTTTCACGTTTAGATCTTTCGCGATTTGACGTAGTTCAGGAAGTAATTTCTCGTTTAGTTCTAAAATATCAAACATGGTAAATATGAATTTGGATTATCTTAAAGTAGTTCACCCGGCAAGAGGCAGGGTGGAAAGTCAGGGGCAAAGTTAAAAAGAATTATCTTTCATCCAAACGCTTAAAACGATTTTTATTTACCCGGGCAAATAAAGCACGTTCTTCGCTTCGAAATAGGGATCGTCAAAGTAATCCGACACGGGGTAAAGAGTCAACTCTCGCCGAAAACCCCTGACCTCGTCGCGAAAGTCTCCTCCCTTTAAATAAAGTATTCCGTTCGGCAAGGCGTTGAAATCCTTTCCCCGGATCTTCTTCCGGGTCCACGAGACGAAAAGGGGAAAAGCCGTCACGGCACGGCTCACGACGAAATCGAAGCGCTCCTCGACGTCCTCCACCCGGAGTTGACGTGCCCGTACATTGGTCAGGCCCAGTTCCGACGCGACCGCCTCCACCACCCGTATCTTCTTCCCGACGGAGTCAACCAGCAAGAAATCCACGTCCGGGAAAAAGATCGCCAACGGGATGCCGGGAAACCCTCCTCCCGTGCCCGCGTCCAGCACCCGCGTGCCCGGTTTAAAACGAATCACCTTGGCGATGACCAGCGAGTGCAGCGTGTGATGTAACGTCAACGCGTCAATATCCTTCCGGGAGATCACGTTGATCTTCTGGTTCCACTCCCGGTAGAGCGTTTCCATCCGGGCGTAACGCTCCAGTTGCTCCTCTCCCAGTTCCGGGAAATAACGGTGTATCACGCTATCGTTCATCTTTTCCTATTGTACACGGGTAAACACAACAGGCACGACACGCCCAGGAAGATATACAACACGGTCATCGCCCCGTGCGTCAAGAGAGCGAAAGTTTTCGCCAGGCTTTCCACCTCTCCCGTCGCGGGCAGGTAGAGGGCCAGGGCGGCAATCACCATGAAATGCCACGCCCCCACACCACCCTGTACCGGCGCGACCATGCCGTAACTGGAAAGCACGAAGACCGTCAGACCGGCCATCGGGCCAAGACAGGAGGTGAACTCGAAGCTGAAGAAACAAACGTAAAGCATCAGGAAATACATCAACCATATAAATAAGGTGTGGAACACGAACCACCCCACGCGAGGCACGGCCCTCACCGCCAGCAACCCCTCCTTGATCCCGGAAAAAAACGAACGCGCGCGCGCGGAGAAAACACCGCGACGCGTCAACCATACCAGCAGTGCCAGCAGCAGGAGCAACACGATCCCCCCGCCCCAAACCCAACCGGAGGAGAGTATCCCGGATACCTTTTCTTGTATCTCCTCGTGGGTTTCCATGAAAAGACGCACTCGACCGAATTGCGTGCCTATCACCACGAGTGTCAGCGAAAGCAGCACCAGCACGTCGATCACGCGTTCCACCACCACCGTTCCCAGCAACTTGGAGAAGGGAACCCTCTCGTACTTGTGCACCACCCCGCAGCGCGTCAATTCCCCCATCCTCGGGATGGCCATGTTAGCGAAGTAGCCAATCATCACCCCCATGAAACTGTTCCAGAACGTGATCCGGTAGTCCATCGAGCGGACAAGCAGTTGCCAGCGCATCGCCCGGCTGACGTGGCTCGCGATACCCAACACGATGGCCAGCACGATCCAGGAGTAATTCACGTCTTCCCGCAACATCTTCAAGATCCCTGCCGGATCCTGATCCCTGTAGACCAGCCAAAAAAGGAAAACCGTGACGAGAAAGAAGAGGAAAAACTTTAAAAGCTGTTTGTAAAAAGAATTCATTCCATTCGGTTATCTGGTTCAATGATTACCCCGTGTCAAAATAAAATCGTTATTTTGCGGGGCCGTTGCAAAAGTAAGTAAAATACGATTAACACACGCGACATGGAGATACAAGCTAAAAAATACCTAGGACAGCATTTTCTTAAAGACAGGAACATCGCGCAAAAGATAGCGGAAAGCCTGCTGCCCGTGACGCGGGAAGTCCTGGAGATAGGGCCGGGCACGGGAAACCTGACCCGTCACTTACTGGAGATGCCCCGACTCTCCGTGAAGGCCATTGAGATTGATGCCGAGGCCGTCGAGTACCTCCACGCGACCTTCCCCACCCATCGAGACAACATCATCCGGGGGGACTTCCTGAAGGAGGAACTGTCCGGCTACTTTCCCGTCCCCTTCTCCATCATCGGTAACTTCCCGTACAACATCTCCTCCCAGATATTCTTCAAGATCCTATCCGGCAGGGAATGGATTCCTCAAGTCGTCTGCATGATCCAGAAAGAGGTAGCCGAGCGGCTCAGTTCCCCTCCCGGGAACAAAAGCTACGGCATACTCAGCGTGCTACTACAAACCTACTACACGATCGAGTACCTCTTCACCGTCCACGAGCAAGTCTTCGACCCGCCCCCACGGGTAAAATCCGCCGTGATACGGCTCACGCGCAACACGCGGGAACAACTGGGATGCAACGAGAAACTCTTCCTCGCGGTCGTGAAAAACGGCTTCAACCAGCGACGGAAGACACTGCGCAACTCGCTAAAACTCGTGCTACCGGGAGGATTCTCCTCGGACAAGCTATCCCTCCGCCCGGAACAGCTGGGCGTGGACGATTTCATCGCCCTCTGTAACGAAATAGAAAACCCGATAAACCGCCTCCTGCATGCAACAATTTGAACTGACCCGCGAGTTTCTCGATCACCTCGAGGAGCTGGTACAGGCCAACGACACCGCCGCCGTCGCCCGGATGATAGAACCCCTGCACCCGGCAGACATAGCCGACATCCTCGAGGAGTTGGATACCGGAGAGGCACAGTTTTTATTCCTGCTCATGAACAACGAGCTTGCCGGGGACGTCCTCGCCGAGCTGGAAGAAGACGAGCGCGACCGTTTCCTCCAGTCGTTCCCACCGGAGGTCATCGCCAGGAGATTCGTCGACCACATGGAGTCGGACGACGCCGCCGACCTCGTCGGGAGCATGTCCAACGAACAGCAACACGAGGTGCTCTCCCACCTCGAGGATCTCGAGCAGGCCGGGGACATCGTCGACCTCCTCCACTACGACGAGGATACCGCCGGCGGACTGATGGCAAAAGAACTCGTCACCGTGAACGAGAACTGGACGATCCTCACCTGCCTCCGCGAGTTAAGTCGCCAGGCCGAACAGATCGACGAGATCTTCTACATTTACGTTGTCGACGACGACGGGATATTAAAAGGACGACTCTCCCTAAAGAAGATGATCCTCTCCCCCACCTCCACCAAAATCAGCCAGATCTACCTCCCAGGCGTCGCCAGCGTCACCACGGACGAGCCGGCAGAATCCGTCGCGCGCATCATGGAAAAATACGACCTCGTCGCCATCCCCGTCATCGACTCCATCGGGCGTCTCGTCGGGCGCATCACCATCGACGACGTCGTCGACGTCATCCGCGAGGAAGAAGAAAAGGACTACCAGATGATGTCCGGTATCACGCAAGACGTCGAATCCTCGGACACCGTCTGGACGCAGACCAAGGCACGCCTCCCGTGGCTGGTCATCGGCCTATTCGGCGGGATGCTGGCGGCCTACATGATCTCCCTCTACGAGGCAGAAATCATGCTCTTCCCCGCGACAGCCATGTTCATCCCCGTCATCACCGCTATGGGAGGAAACGTCGGCATACAATCCTCCGCCATCGTCGTGAAAGGCCTCGCATCGAACTCGCTGGGCGTGCAGAACATCTTCCGCAACATCCTCAAGGAGACCAGCGGCGCTTTACTCAACGCCACCTTCTGTTCATCGCTCATCTTCGTGCTCACGCTTTTCTTCGACACCGGTTCTCTCGCCATGCCACTGACGGTCACCATATCCCTTTTCACCGTCATCCTCTTCGCCTCGCTCTTCGGCACCGCGTTCCCGCTCCTCCTGAACAGGATGAAAATAGACCCCGCCATCGCCACCGGCCCCTTCATCACCCTCACCAACGACATCCTCGGACTAAACATCTACCTCTTCATCGGCAAAACCATCCTCGCGCGATTCATCTAAAAGCTCCCCCGGTCGCGAAAATCATCCCGCGGACGCCGGAAGCCGGAATTTATGCTTACCTTCGTCCGTTTTTTAATAAAAACCACGGAAACAATCAAAACCAAAGAACCATGTATAAAAACATCAAAACAGTATCATTCGCCGAAGCGGTGAAAATAGTAAAATCAGGAGACCGCGTTCACGTCCACAGCGTCGCCTGCGCCCCCCAGGGACTCATCCAGGCACTATGCGCCAGGGGACGCGCCGGGGAACTGAAAAACGTCAGCATCCAACACCTCCACACCGAAGGCTCCGCCCCGTACGCCGGCGCGGAATACGAGGGAATCTTCCAGCTCGAATCCTACTTCGTCGGGAGCAACGTGCGGAGAGACACCCAGGAAGGATTCGCCGACTACGTCCCCGTGCACCTCAGCGAAACGCAAAAACTCATCCGCGACGGCATACACCCCGTCGCCGTCGCCATGATACAAGTATGCCCCCCCGACAAACACGGCTACGTCTCAATGGGCACCTCCGTCGACGCCACCCTCGCCGCCGTGCAAAACGCGAGCGTCGTCATCGGCGTCATCAACCCCAACGTGCCGAGAGCATGGGGAGACGCCATGATCCGCCTCGCGGACATCGACATCCTCTGCGAGGACGACACCCCCCTCATCGAGGCCCACGCCACCACCACCACCGAGCAAGACACCCTCATCGGCAAACACTGCGCCGCACTCATCGACGACGGAGCCACCCTGCAAATGGGCATCGGATCCATCCCGAACGCCGTCCTCGCCCAACTGGGCAACCACAAAAACATCGGCATACACACCGAAATGTTCGCCGACGGACTACTCCCCCTCTTCGAAAAAGGAGTCGTCAACAACCAAAACAAAACACTCGACAAGGGAAAAATCGTCTCCACATTCCTCATGGGATCACGCGCCGTCTACGACTTCATCGACGACAACCCCGCCGTCGCCATGATGGACGTCGCCTACACCAACGACCCCTTCGTCATCGCGCGACAACCCCGCATGACCGCCATCAACTCCGCCCTCTCCGTAGACATCACCGGCCAGGTCAACGCCGACTCCATCGGCTGCAAATTCTACAGCGGCTGCGGCGGGCAACTCGACTTCATCCGCGGCGCCGCCGCCAGCCACGGCGGGAAACCCATCATCGCCCTACCCTCCATCACCAACAAAGGCGTCTCGAAAATCACCCCCACCCTCCTCCCCGGTGCCGGCGTCGTCACCACCCGCTTCGACATACACTACCTCGTCACCGAATTCGGCGCCGTCGACCTCCACGGCAAAACCTTCCAGCAACGCGCCAGGGCAATCATATCCATCGCCCACCCCGACCACCGGGAAGCCCTCGACAAGGCAGCCTTCGAGCGATTCGGAAGCCACTACCACTTCATCACCAAATAACGTGATGAACTGGAACACGCTCCTCTCCACCCGGAGACACCAGCCAGGGAGCACCCCACCCCTCTTCCGGTCGCACGACCGCTCGCAGTTCCAGCGCGACTACGACCGGATGATCTTCTCCTCCCCCTTCCGCCGCCTGCAAAACAAAACCCAAGTATTCCCCCTCCCCGGCAGCGTCTTCGTCCACAACCGGCTAACGCATAGCCTCGAGGTCGCCAGCGTCGGGCGATCACTCGGAATGAAAATCGCCCAGCACGCACGCGAACACCAACACGTCGACCACCCCGACATCCTCGAGGAAATCGGGACCATCGTCAGCACCGCCTGCCTCGCCCACGACCTCGGCAATCCCCCCTTCGGACACTCCGGCGAGGAAGCCATCTCCGACTTCTTCACCAACGGCGAGGGACAATTCCTGCAGAAAATGCTCGCCGACGAAGAATGGGAAGACATCAGCCGCTTCGAGGGAAACGCCAACACCTTCCGCCTGCTCACGCACACCTTCAACGGCAGGAGACCGGGAGGCTACACCATGACCTACACCTCCCTCGCCTCCCTCGTCAAGTACCCGCACGAATCCAAGGCCGCCGTCAAGGGACACAAGTACGGCTTCTTCCAAAGCGAAAAAAACACCTTCCGCGAAATCGCCGACGCCCTCGGCATGATCCTCATCGACGAACAACCCCTACGCTACGCCCGCCACCCCCTCGTCTACCTCGTCGAGGCCGCCGACGACATCTGCTACCAAATCATGGACATCGAGGACTCCTGCAAACTCGGCATACTCTCCCACGAGGAAACCATCGAGACACTCCTCCTCTTCTACGACAAGGAACAAGACAAAGAAGAACTCAAAACCATCGCCCGCACCCGAAAAATCGTCACCGACAAAAACGAGTACAACGCCTTCCTCCGCGCCGGCATCATCAACAAACTCATCAACGCCTGCGCCGACATCTTCTGCCGCGAACACGACAACATCATGAACGGACGCTTCCAGGGATCCCTCGTCGAACACCTCGACGGGACACTCAAACTCGCCTACGACGCCTGCACAAGGCTCGCCTACGCCCGCGTCTACCACGCCACCATCGTCACCCGCATACAAATCGCCGGATTCAAAATCCTCGCCACCCTCCTCAAAGAATACACCGACGCCATACTGAAACCAGGAACCTACTACGCCCGGAACATCCTCTCCATCATGCCCGGACAATACAGGGTACAACAAGACGACTCCCTCTACACGAAAATACAAACCGTCATCGACTACGTCTCCGGCATGACCGACTCCTACGCCCTCGACCTCTACCGCAAGATCAAGGGCATCGACCTGCCGGAAATCCGCTAACCACGCCCCCCGCTCCACGCCTCCCCGCGTAAAACACTGTCATGCCCCTCCCCGGAAACGTGACAAACTGTCCGCTTCATCCCCCCGGCACGCCATTTGAAAACCCACCTTTCGAAAACCATTGTTAAACCATTAAAGAAAGGAGAACCAAATTATGACACTGATTAGAAGAAACCAAAACTGGCTGTCCCAGGTCTTTAACGACATGCTCGATAACGACTGGATGATCAAAGCCAACGCGACCGCGCCGGCAATCAACGTGATCGAGTCCGAGAAAGAATACAAGATCGAGGTCGCCGCGCCCGGCATGACGAAAGAAGACTTCCGCGTGCACGTCGACGAGGACAACAACCTCGTCATCTCGATGGAGAAACAAATCGACAACACCGCGAAGGACGAACCCGCGCTATACCTGCGGCGCGAATTCTCGTACACCAAATTCGAGCAAAAGATGATCCTCCCCAAGAACACCGACAAGGAGAGCATCTCCGCCAAGGTCGAAAACGGCGTGCTCGAGGTATCCATCCCGAAAGTAAAAGAGGAAGACCTCAAGAAGAACACGAAAACCATCGACATCGCCTGACGAAACGCGCGCGAAAACACGACGGGAGGCTGCCTGCACCTGCAGGACAGCCTC
>JAIRKS010000027.1 GCA_031259905.1 Odoribacteraceae bacterium | reverse complement strand
TTGTCATTTTTCTAACCCCACTTTTCTTTTGTCTAACCCCGCTTTTCTTTTGTCTAACCCCCCTTTTCATTTGTCTAACCCCGCTTTTCATTTTTCTACCCCCACTTTTCATTTTTCTAACCCCGCTTTTCGTTTGTCTAACCCCACTTTTCATTTTTCTAACCCCACTTTTCAATGGTGGGGTTAGAATTTCCGGCGGGTGACGGGGTAACGCGGGGAGGAGGAGGCGCCGCGGGCGGCGGGCGCGACGTGTCAGAAGGCGGGGAAGGGCGCCGGGCGGGCGACGAGGGCGGAGCACTCGATCTCGACCAGCCACCCGGGGCGGCACACGGCGGCGACCAGGTATATGGCCGGGACGCCGGGCCACGAGGCGGTGACGAGCGGCGCCACGACGGCGTGATCCGGGGCGTCGCGCAGGTAGACGATCGCGTGCGTAATGTCGGCGGGCGTGGCGCCTCCCTCGTGCAGGAGGGCCTCGATGTTCTGCATCGCGCGGCGTGCTTGCGCCGTCGCGTCCAGTGGGAAGAGGAGCGCGCCGCGGCGGTCGATGCTGGCCGTGCCGGAGACGAGCAGGCGCACGCGATCGCCGTGGGCGATGACTGTTGCCCGCTCGAAGGTGACGCCGTAACGGTCGGCGCGGCCGAGGTGGTCGCCGCCGCGGAGGTACGTTACTTGCCCCGGTGCCAGGCCTTTCATGGCGGTGACGTCCGCGTGGACGAGGCAGCCGCGATGGTGCGACTTGCCCTCGATGCCGGTGCTGGCGATGTAGTGCGTCGCGGCGGTGAGACCTACCTCGCTGAAGAACGCGGCGCGTGCCGCCACCATGCCGGCGTAGCGGTTGTCGATGTCGTTAATGTAAATCCAGGAGCGGGTCATCTCGTCGGCGAAGCGGGTGCCGCGGGCGGTGGCCTCGTCGTGCAGCGCGCGGAAGAGGGCGGTCGTCTGGGATGCCTCGTCGGGGGCGGAGGTGTCGTGGAGGCCGGTGTAGAAGTGGTGTTCGAGAGAGCCGCGGTGCATGATGGTCGTGTCGCCGTCGCGTGTTACCCACGCGCGATCGACGTAGTAGGCCCACGCGATGGCGGGTAGACCGGTTGCCGGGGGTTGGCCGGTGAAGGACTCCGCGGCGGGCCATCCCGGGCTGACGGCTTGCCGGCGGTTGACGACGTCTCCGAGGAAGAATCGTCGCCACGCGGGGACGGCGTCGGGGTGGCCGGAGAAGGCGGGGAACGCTCGCGTCGCGTCGTCGAGGAGCGCGACGGCGCGGGCGGCGTCTGCGATGCCCGGCGGCGGGATGAAGGCGACGTGGTACTCGCCGTCGCCGGTGCCGGCGCGGAAGAGGGAGTAGCGCGTCTCGACGGGCGCCGCGCCGGCGGGTATTGTCCTGTATTCGATGCTCACGGGATCGGTGTTAAACGGGTGGCGGTCACCGGTCGGGGGTTATAGTTTCTCGAAGTAGGGGAGGCGATCGAGCGGGACGTCGAGGTTGACGACGCGCCCGCCTCGGTAGGTGTTGCCTTGTTCGTCGCGCCATCTCCCGCGGGGGAGTTTGACGCTCCTGGCGGTGCCGGGCGTGACGACGGGAGCGATCATGTACTTGTCGCCGAGCATGAACTGGTCGCGGCACGTGGCGAATCCCTCGCCGGGGAAGGCGTATTCCATGTGCCGGACGATTGGCTCTCCGGTACGGGCGGCGTCACGGGCGGCGGCGAGGATGTAGGGGCCGAAGGCGCGGTGGAGCAGGGCGGCGCGGCGGACGATCTCGACGTTGTCGCTGTCGAGGACGCGCCACGGGGAGACGGAGAATTGCATCATGGGCATGAGCGCGTGCACTTGCGCGGAGCGGATGAAGAGCGCCTGGTCGAGCGTCGAGAGATCCTTGCCGACGAACGAGGTGTATTGTCCTCCCCCGATCATGTCGGGGCAGGTGTAGGCGTGTCCGAGCAGACCGGCGGCGGTCATTTCGGGGACGAGCAGTTGCACGCCGGAGCGCCAGGAGTAATTCTTGTCGCCGAGGCGCTGGACGAGCGGTGCGCCTCCCATCTTCCAGCAGGCGCGGTACTCGTTGAAGGGGAAGGCGAGGCCGACGCTGGCCCACGCGAGGGTATGATCGACGGGCAAGGCATCGCCGGCATGGCCGCGGACGCGGGTGTAGAAGGAGTTGTCGCCGGCGTCGAACTTGAAGCCGTCGACGCCGTGGGCGACCCGCGCGCGTTCGAGTTCGCCGGTGAGGTAGGCGCCGGCGTCGGGGTTCGTCATGTCGAGACAGGCGCTGTGGCCGTTCCACCAGGAGATGACGGCGGGCGCGTTGCCTCTCTCGTTCCTGAGCAGGAGGCCGCGGCGGGCGAGCTGGCGGTACTCCGGGCTGTCGGGACTGACGAACGGGCATACCCAGAGCATGACCTTGAAGCCGAGGGCGTGGAGGGTGTCTACCATCGCCCGCGGGTCGGGGAAGCGTTCCGGCTTGAAGTCGAAGTTACCGTAATACTTCTGCCAGTTGTCGTCGATCATCAGAACGCCGGGCGGGAATCCGCGGGCGATGATGTCGCGGGCATAGGCGAGGATGTCGCGCTGGTTCTGGTCGTACATCAACTCGATCCAGGTGTTGTACTGCGGCATGGTAAAGAAGAGCGTGTCGGGGAGCGTCCCGGATGGGGGGAAGTGCGCGGCGGCGGCGGCGCGGTAGGCGTCGCGGAGGGTTTTTCCTGCCCGCGTGACGGGGACTTGCTCGTGGCGTGAGCGGATTTCGATGATGCCCGTGTCGACGCGGAAGGAGAAGGGGGCGTCGCTCCACGCGTAGCGTCCCTTGCTGGAGAGCAGGAGGGGTGCGGTCTGGTTGTTATTGTTCCGGGTGGCGAGGTCATACTCGTCGAGGCGCTCGTAGGGCATGCGCGCGCCGAGTCCGACGGCACCGCCCCACCAGTGTTCGCCCGGCTCGATCGCGACGCGGGTGACGTGCTGCTGCTGTCCCGCGAGGCTTACCGCCAGCAGGAGGAGGGGGAGGAGGAGGATGGTTTTTGTTTTCATGTTCACGATTTAGCGGGTCACGTTTGGAATTCCGGGGCGGTTGAGCGCCCATTTCCCGTTGATGAAGATCTCGCAGGCGGGGAAGAGGGACTTGATACGTTCGATGCCCTCGTCGTCTATTTTCCCGGACAGGGCGAGTCTCTTGATTTTCACGCGGGCGAGTTCCGCGGGGACGATGATTTGGTCGATGAACTCGACGGAGAGGTACTCGATCTCTTCCATGTCGAGGAGCGCCCCGGGCAGTTCTTTTACCTTGATGTCGATGTCCCCCGCGCGTTTCCCGTCGCCGAAATTGAGTTTCATGATTTCGTCGTTCAGGTTCTTTTTCCTGATCATCCAGCTGATGACGGGTTTCAGGGCGAACGTGACGCTGTCCTGCTGCAGGCCGGTGAATCCTGCCCATAATTCCAGGGGCGTCGTGCCGGTGTCGCTCCTGTACTCGACGTCGACTTTCACGATTTCCGGCGGCAGCTGGTCACCGCCGCGAAGGCTTTCGAGGTCATTGCGTTTGCCGTCCTTGTCGTAGGGGAAGAACTTGACGATCCAGCCGTCGATGACGCCGGGCGCGCCGTAGCGTTCGGGGGCGTGGTACTTGAACATGTTTCTCCAGAACTTCTTGTCGACCTTTCCCCTGGCGGCTCTCTCGCATTGCTTCAGGAGGGGATCCAGCTCGCGTGTCCACCATTCGAGGTCGTACTTTCCGAGGCGCCTGGCTTTTTCCCGTACGCGTTTCCAGTCGCGCGGCGTGCCCGTCAGGGTGATCTCCGGGATGCCGCAAACGGTGTAGAAGATGACGAACTTGAAGTAGGGTTTCATGGCTTCCATGATCGTGACGCGCGAGGCGATTTGCCCGGCGGGCGTGGTGGTGGAGAAGTCGCACGAGAGGAGGTCGACGAGCTCTTGCCCGGCGTGTTCGGCGATTTGGCGGGCGAAGGCGGGGAAGATCTTCTCCCAGGGGGCGCGCGGGTCGTCGAGCTTCACCTCGTCGGTGTGGACGACCAGCTCCCGCGTGCCGGCGTGGTTGACGAGGCGATCGCGTAGCGCGTCGGGGTTGGCGTTGACGTGCCGCGCGAAGCCCTGGCTGACGAGCAGCCAGATCATGTCGGGCGAGAGGACGAACGGGCGGTGGTCGGCGTACGCGCGGTACATGCCGTCGAAGAACGCGTGGTAGCCGAGGTCGACGAGTTTACCGGGCGCGTCTCCCCGCGCGATGATGTTGAACGGGACGTCTACCTCTTTTTTCTCCCGCCCGACGGGCCGCGAGAGGTTTTTTACCCGGCGGGGCGAGATGCTGAAGTCCGAGAGGATGAGGTTTTCCCAGACGTCCACGGGGTCGACGGTATAGATCGGTTTCGCTGGCCTGGAGAGTTCCTCGACGCGGAAGGTGACGCCGTCCTGGGCGCGCGCGCCGGCGGCGAGGGTGACGAGGAGGAGGGTGATGATTGCTTTCATGGGTTCTTTGTTACAGTTCGACGATTTGCAAATATACACGTTTTAATGATTGTTCCTACACGTTTGCTGTTTTAGTGATGCACCCCGCGCGTTGCCGTCGCCGGCGGCGTCGTCTGCGCGGACGGAACTTTCGTCTGCGCAGATGGAACTTTCGTCTGCGCAGACGGAACTTCCGTCTGCGCAGACGAAACTTCCGTAGGTTTTAAGATTTGCGCGCAATTACGTTTCATGATCGCCGCGGGAGTACCACTCGAGGACGCGGGAGAGGTTGTCGTCGAGGGACATATCACCGTCGAGCCAGCGAATGTTGATGCCCTGGCGTTCCATTTTCCTGAACCAGGTCATTTGCCTTTTGGCGAAGCGGTGGATGGCGGTGTTGAGGCGTTCTACCATCTCGTCGCGGGATAGCGTGCCGGTGAGGTGGAGGGTGGTGTACTTGTACTCGAGGCCGTAGTAGATGAGGTCTTCGGGCTTGACGCCGCGGGAGAGCAGGGCGCGCGTTTCCTCGATCATGCCGGCCTGCAGGCGGTCGTGTAGACGACGGGTGACGCGGTCGCGCCTCCGCTCGCGGTCGAGGGCGATGCCGACGACGAGCGAGCGTACGCGCGGGAAGTCCTCGTCGCCGGCGGGGTGGGCGCGGTAGTGTTCGGCGATCTCGATGGCGCGCGTGGCGCGAGCGACGGTGCAGGTGTCCGTGGTGTTGTGGAGCGGCCTGTAGGAGGCGAGGATGGCGGCCAGCTCCGGTAGTGTCTTGGAGGAGAGGGCGGCGCGTAAGGCGGGGTTGGCGGGCACGGGCGTCAGGCGGTATCCCTGGAGGATCGCCTCGATGTACATGCCGCTCCCGCCGCAGAGCACGGGGAGCACGCCGCGGCGACGACAGTCTTCCCAGGCGACGCGGAAGTCGCGCTGGTACTCGAAGAGGTTGTACCGGTAGCCGGCTTCCGCGATGTCGACGAGGTGGCACGGGACGCGTCGCCCGTCGATCACGTACTCGTCGAGGTCTTTTCCCGTCCCGATGTCCATCCCGCGGTAGAGCTGCCTGGAGTCCGCCGAGATGATTTCCCCGCCCGCGGCGGCGGCGACGCGCGCGGCGAGGGCGGTTTTGCCGGAGGCCGTCGGGCCGAGGATGGTGATCGTGTTGTAGGGTTCGTCGCTCATGATGGCGTGGGCGTGTCCCGGTTACTTGGCGATGGAGATTTCTCCCCTGAGGTTGCTGTCGAGGAGCCGGCGGGTGTCGTCGGGGGGGAGGCCGCGGCCGAGGACGTGCATCATTTTGCAGAGGGCGGCCTCGGTGGTGATGTCGCGGCCGTTGATGACGCCGGCCTCGTGCAGGCCGCGACCGGTGGCGTATCTACCCGTCTCGACGCTTCCCCCGGCGCATTGCGTGACGTTGTAGATGAAGATGCCGCGGGCGACGGCGGCGCAGATGGCGTCGAGGAAGTCGGCACGCGTGGGGGCGTTGCCGGAGCCGTAGGTTTCGAGGATGACGCCGCGGAGGCCGGGGACGGAGAGGATGGCGGCGACGATGTCCGCGCCGAGGCCGGGGAATATCTTGAGGATGGCGACGCGGGTGTCGAGGCCGGCGCGGGCGACGGGCGGGAGGAGGGGGGGCGGGAGGATGGCGGCGCGGTTGTAGTGCACGTGGATACCGATCTCGGCCAGCGGGGGGTAGTTGAAGGATTGGAAGGCGTCGAAGCTCTCGGCGTTGATTTTGGTGGCGCGGTTTCCGCGGAAGAGGCGGTCGCCGAAGAGGATGCAGACTTCCGGGACGAGGGGCTTGCCGTTGTCGGAGGCGGCGGCGATCTCGATGGCGGCGAGGAGGTTTTCCTTGCCGTCGGTCCTGATCTTCCCGATGGGTAGCTGCGAGCCGGTGAAGATGACCGGCTTGTCGAGGTGCTCCAGCATGAAGCTCAGCGCGGAGGCGGAGTAGGCCATAGTGTCCGTCCCGTGGAGGATGACGAAGCCGTGGTAGCGCGCGCGGTTGTCGAGGATGATCCGGCAGAGGTCTACCCAGAGGGCGGGGCGGAGGTCGGAGGAGTCGATGAGTTCGGGAAGCGTGTAGTTGTCGATGTTGAAGTCGAACTCCCTGATTTCCGGCACCTCGAGGGAGATCTGGTCGAAGTTGAAGGGGCACAAGACGCCCGTCGCCGGGTCGTTGACCATGCCGATGGTGCCTCCGGTGTATATGACGAGAACGGATTTTTCCATGTCTTAATTGGTTTCTTGAAGGTTCAGCGCGAATAACGCGGCGGCGTTCCTGGTGGTGATCTCCTCGATCTCCCTGACGTCGCGCCCGGCGAGTTCCGCGACGCGGGCGGCGATGAACGGGATGTAACTGCTCTCGTTGCGCGTTCCCCGGCGGGGGACGGGGGCGAGGTACGGGGCGTCCGTCTCCAGGACGACGCGATCGACGCCCGTCTCGCGGATGACCGTCGCGACGAGGGCGTTCTTGAAGGTGACGATCCCGCCGATGCCCAGGAGGAAGCCCAGGTCAATGGCGCGACGGGCTTCGTCCGCGTTCCCGGGGAAGCAGTGGAAGATGCCTTTCAGGTTGTAGCGCTGCCGCTCGAGCACGGCGAATACCTCCGGGAGGGATTCCCTGGAGTGGATGACGACGGGGAGATCCAGCTCGCGGGCCGCGTGCAGTTGCCACTCGAACGCGATGACCTGCTCGCGGTAACGCGTCTTGTCCCGGTAAAGGTCTATGCCGCACTCGCCGATCCCGTGCACGGCGCGCGTGCCCAGGGATTTCTCGAGGGCTGCCAGCTCCTTCCTGTAGTCCTCCCCGATCGCGTTCGGGTGGACGCCCAGCAGCGGGAGCATCATGCCGGGGTAACGGTCGGCCAGCTCGAATCCCGCCTCCCGCGTGCGCGTGTCGATGTCCGGGAGCACGACGCGCCGGACGCCGGCCGCCAGCGCCCGCTCGACGACGGCCTCCCGGTCGTCGTCGAACTCCGGCAGGTAGAGGTGGGAATGGGTATCTATGAACATGTTCTCGAAGTGTTTTTCGCGTGTATAAAAAGGCTGCCCGGGGGGATCTCCAGGCAGCCGGTAACGCTCCCCCGCGGGGGCGCGCTTGTATCAGACGTGCCCCTGGGCACACATGGCCTCGGCCACCTTGATGAAGCCGCCGATGTTGGCTCCCTTGATGTAGTCGATCTTGTCGCCCGTCTTGCCGTGCGCCACGCAGGTGTCGTGGATGTCTTTCATGATCTGCCCCAGCCTGGCGTCCACCTCCTCGGAGGTCCAGCTGTAACGCATGGAGTTCTGGCTCATCTCCAGCCCGGAAACGGCGACGCCACCGGCGTTGGCCGCCTTGCCGGGAGCGAAGCTGACGTGGTCGTTCAGGTACTTGGCGGCGCCGGCCGTGCAGCCCATGTTCGAGGTTTCGACGACCATCTGACATCCGTTGGCGACGAGCGTCCTGGCGTCGTCCTCGTTCAGCTCGTTCTGTATGGCGCACGGGAAGGCGATGTCGCATTTCACCTCCCACGGCTTGCGCCTGGCGAAGAATTTGGCGCCGAACTCGGCGGCGTACGGCTCGACGATGTCGTTGTTGCTGGCGCGCAGCTCGAGCATGTAGTCAACGCCTTCCCGCGTGAGTCCTTTCTCGTCGAGGATGTAGCCGTCGGGGCCGGAGATTGCCACGACCCGCGCTTTCAGCTGGAGCAACTTCAGGGCGGCGCCCCACGCCACGTTACCGAAGCCGGAGAGCGCCACGGTCTTGCCGGCGAGCTGTTCCCCTTTCTCGGCGAGCATGTGCTGGCAGAAGTAGACGGCGCCGAACCCGGTGGCTTCCGGGCGTACCCGCGACCCGCCGAACTCGCGCGATTTGCCGGTCAGCACGCCCGTGAACTCGTTGCGGACGCGCTTGTACTGGCCGTACAGGTAGCCGATCTCGCGGCTGCCCACGCCGATGTCCCCGGCGGGCACGTCGGTGTCCGGGCCGATGTGCTTGCAGAGTTCCGTCATGAAGCTTTGGCAGAAGCGCATGACCTCGTTGTCGGATTTCCCTTTCGGGTTGAAGTCCGAGCCGCCCTTGCCCCCGCCCATCGGGAGGGTCGTCAGCGAGTTCTTGAAGGTTTGCTCGAAGCCCAGGAACTTGAGGCCGCCCAGCGTGACGGAGGGGTGGAATCGCAGGCCACCCTTGTAGGGGCCTATCGCGCTGTTGAATTGCACGCGGTAGCCGCGATTGATCTGGAACTCGCCACGGTCGTCGATCCAAGGCACGCGGAACATGATGACCCGCTCCGGCTCGACCATCTTCTCGAGGATCTTGTTCGCCTTGTATTTCGGGTTTGCCTGGTAGGTATCCCAGACGGTTTCGATGACCTCTTCCACGGCCTGGTGAAATTCGGTTTCTCCCACGGTTTTAGCCTTTAAGGCTTCCATGAATTCTGTGATTTCTGGTTTCATTTTGATTTGATTTAAACGAACGATTTAATAGGTTTTACTCTTTCGCGTTGGATTTAACGTGCCTCAAAAGTATATCTTTGTCGTGTACCCGGCAATGATTTCAACACTTATTTGTAACGAAAAAAAACGAATGACGTGTGATTTGAAACCAGAACGCCCCGGGCGGTTTATAAATAATCAGGATAGCGCGTACCGGTTTCCCGGCAGGGGGACGATCGAACCTTCCAGCTCCAGCTTCAAGAGCAGGGGAGTTAGCTCGGGAAGCGGGATCGCGGCGAGGAGGCAGAGCTGGTCGACGTGCTGGTCGCCCTGCTCGCGGAGGATCGTCTTCACGCGCTCCTCCCGCTCCGGCTCGGTGAAGAGGTCCAGCGGCACGGCGACCTGCCGCGACGCGCGCTCCTCCCATCCCAGCACGTGCAGCACGTCGGCGGTCTCCTCCACCAGGTGGGCGATGTTTCCCTTGATCAGCATGTTGCACCCGGAGGAGAGGTGATCGTCCGGGCGACCGGGGATAGCCATCACGCCCCGGTTGTACGAGAAGGCTTGCCGCGCCGTCGACATCGCCCCGCCGCGGACGGCGGACTCGGCCACCAGCACCGCCTCGCTTATCCCGGCGATGATGCGGTTGCGCTGCAGGAAGTTGGCCGGCAGGATGGGCGCCGACGAGGGGTACTCGCTGATCAGGCAACCGCCGGCGGCGATGATCTTCTCCGCGATGCTCCGGTGCGGCGCAGGGTAGAGGGTGTGAAGCCCGTGACCCAGCACGGCCCACGTGACCAGGTCGTGGCGCATCGCCGACTGGTGGGCCGAGACGTCGATCCCGTAAGCCAGGCCGCTGACCACGACGGGAGCGTAGTGCATCTCCACGATCTGCTTGACGAATAGCTCCACGCGCGCCTTGCAACGCTCCGACGCCTTGCGCGTCCCGACGATGGCGAGCATCTTGGCGTCGGTAGGCTCGAGCGTCCCCTTGTGGAAAATGACCAGCGGGGCGTCCGCGCAGTGTTTCAGCAGGCGAGGGTAACGGGGCGAGTCGATGTAGCTGCAACGTACCCCTTCCCGCTGCATGAAGGCCAGCTCCCTCGCGGCCTGTCGTGTCCAATCCTCCCGCGCGAGGTTCACGGGATCCACCCCGTGCTCCGCGTACAGCGCGCGAATTCCCCGTTCCGTCTCCCGGAAGAAGCCCTCCACGCCCCCGCACCCTTCTATCACGGGAAGGTACACGCGATTGTTCAGCTTGAGCGACGAGGTGATGGCCACGTGTAATAATAAGGTGTTTTCTTCGTTCATGATCGTTTTTTTCGTTGACGTGCCCGCCGGCGAGCGGCGAGCCGGGCAAAGGTAGGAATTAAATCGCGCCCGTGCCCGTCCCACCGGGGAAAAACAAGAACGGCTCGCCCGCCGCGAGTGGAGGAAGATCCCCCGCCCGTGGGCGAAGATCGCCTACCCGTGGGCGAAGATCGCCCGCCCGTGGGCGAAGATCGCCTGCCCGTGGGCGAAGATCGCCTGCCCGTGGGCGAAGATCGCCTGCTCGTGGGCGAAGATCGCCTGCTCGTGGGCGAAGATCGCCTACCCGTGGGCGAAGATCGCCCACTTTTGGCGGCTGCGCCTCCACCAAAAGTCCCGGAACGGTATTCAAAGGCCCGCGAAATGCCCCCAAGAACGTGAACAATAGCGCGACAAGTGACTGTAAAATTCCGTGCAAGAATCCTGAATTTTTTAAATCACGCGAAGGCGCGACGAATCTTGAAATGTTTAAATCACGGGGCACGCGCGCGCGGGATGATACCTTATTATATACAGGTGTCGCTCCCGGTTGATTCTCGAAAAGCCCCCGGCGTGCGGTTGTCGCGACGAGACGCGGGCAAGTGTTTCGAATGAGTAACGAATATCGTACCTTTGAGGCCGACACGTTAATTTAATATTACAAGACATGGCTTTCAATTTAAAGAACAGGCATTTTTTGAAGTTACTGGACTTCACCCCGGGCGAGATAGCGTACTTGCTCGATCTCTCCGCCGACCTGAAGCGCGCGAAACGCGCCGGGACGGAGTGCCCCCGCTTGTCGGGGAAAAACATCGCGTTGATATTCGAGAAGACCTCCACGCGCACGCGCTGCGCCTTCGAGGTGGCGGCGCGCGACCAGGGGGCGAGCGTGACGTACCTCGGCCCGTCCGGCTCGCAGATCGGCGTGAAAGAGTCGATGAAGGACACGGCGCGCGTCCTGGGCCGCATGTTTGACGCCATCGAGTACCGCGGCTTCGGCCAGTCGGTCGTCGAGGAGCTGGCCGCGCACGCGGGCGTGCCGGTGTGGAACGGGCTGACGAACGAGTCGCACCCGACGCAAGTGCTGGCCGATTTCCTGACGATGCGCGAGCACGTCGACAAGCCGTTGAACCGCGTCGCCTTCGCGTACGCGGGGGACGCCCGCTACAACATGGGGAACTCCCTGATGGTCGGCGGCGTGAAGATGGGCATGGACACGCGGATTGTCGCCCCCGCGGGCCTGCAGCCGGACGCGGCGCTGGTGGCCACGTGCCGGGAAATCGCCGCGACGACGGGGGCCACGCTGACGGTGACCGACGACGTCGAGAAAGGCGTGAAGGGGTGCGATTTCCTCTACACGGACGTGTGGGTGTCGATGGGCGAACCCCTGGAGGCGTGGGCGGAACGGATCAAGCTGCTCGCCCCGTACCAGGTGAACCGGCGGGTCATGGAGATGACCGGTAACGCGGCGTGCAAGTTCATGCACTGCCTCCCGGCGTACCATAACCTGGAAACGGGCGTGGGGCGAGACATCCACGAGCGCTTCGGGCTGGACGGCGTGGAGGTAACGGAGGAGGTCTTCGAGTCGCCGAACTCGATCGTCTTCGACGAGGCGGAGAACCGCCTGCACACGATCAAGGCGGTGATGGTCGCCACGTTGGGCTGCTGAACGAGCGACACCACCGGGAAGTCCCGCGCGGGGACGGGAAAACGGGGAACCTCCCCGTTTTTTTCGTGCCGCCTCGAGCCGCGGTGGTTATAATATTTTCTTAAACCCGGTAGAGAAGCAAGGAAAAGTTCTAACTTTGCCAAGCTTTTTGATTCTGAATTCAAATGTAATCACTCGAAAATAAAACGAATAATGAAAACAACACCATTTACGCGTTTCCACGAGGCGCTGGGCGCCCGGATGGCCCCCTTCGCCGGCTACCTGATGCCGATAGAGTACACGGGGATCAAGGATGAACACAACGCGGTGAGGCAGCGGCTGGGCGTGTTCGACGTCTCGCACATGGGAGAGTTCTGGGTGAAAGGCCCGCGGGCGTTCGACCTGGTGCAGCAGCTGACCACGAACGACGTGGCCGCCCTCGTCGACGGGAAGGTTCAGTACACGTGCTTCACGAACGAGACGGGAGGGATCGTCGACGACCTGCTGGTGTACCGCTTCAACGCGGAGAAGTACCTGCTGGTGGTGAACGCCTCCAATATCGAGAAGGACTGGGAGTGGTGCGTGAAACACGCCCGCGCCCTCGGGATGGACGTGGACAGGGAGCTGGAGAACGCCTCCGACGAGATCTGCCAGCTGGCCGTGCAGGGGCCGCTCGCGCTGGCCGCCATGCAGAAGCTGACAAGCGCCGACGTGACGAGCATGGAGTATTATACTTTCCAGCAAGTGCCCTTCGCGGGGATCGACCGGGTGATCTTCTCCACGACGGGGTACACCGGCTCCGGCGGCTGCGAGATCTACGCCTACAACGCCGACGCGGAGAAACTGTGGAACGCCGTGATGGAGGCGGGAGCCGACGCGGGGATACAGCCGATAGGGCTGGGCGCACGCGATACCCTGCGCCTCGAGGCGGGCTTTTGCCTTTACGGTCACGAGATCGACGACGACCACTCGCCCATCGAGGCAGGGCTGGGATGGATCACGAAATTCGTCCCCGGGAACGACTTCGTCAACAGGGCGTATCACGAGAAGCTAAAGGAGAATAAACCCTCCCGCTACATGAAGCCGTTCGAGATGATCGACAAGGGAATCGCTCGCCAGGGATACCCCGTCGAGGACGCCGCCGGGAACGAGATCGGCACGGTCTGCTCCGGCACCGTGTCGCCGCTCACCGGCAAGTCCATCGGCACGGCTTACGTCAAGAGCGGCTTTCACGCGTTGGGCACGGAGGTGTTCATCCGCGTGCGCGGCAAGGCGCTGAAAGCGAAAATCACGAAGACCCCCTTCTTTTGAACGGGGAGACATAAAATAAATGAAACCATTAGGCAAAACTAAATCTTTAATACCATGAGAAAACACATCTTCAATGCCGGCCCGTGTAAATTGCCGGACGCGACGTTGGAAAACGTCTCCAGCGCGGTGATCGAGCTGGGAAACACGGGACAATCGATCCTCGAGGTGTCGCACCGTTCCGCCGACTTCCAGGCCGTCCACGACGAGGCGATAAACCTCTTCAGGGAAGTGCTGGATATACCGGCAGACTACTCCGTCCTCTTCCTCGGCGGGGGAGCGAGCCTGCAATTCTGCATGATCCCGTACAACTTTTTGAATACCAGGGCGGCTTACGTCAATACCGGCACCTGGTCCACCGCCGCCATCAAGGAGGCCAGGATGTGGGGAGAGGTCGACGTCATCGCCTCCTCCGAGGCCGACGGCTTCACCTACTACCCGCCTTTCACGATCCCGGCGGACGTCGATTACGCGCACTTCACGTCGAACAACACGATCCGCGGGACGGAAATCTTCACGGACCCGGATTCGCCCGTGCCGTTGATCTGCGACATGTCATCGGACATCTGCAGTCGCCCGGTGGACGTCTCCAAGTACGCGATGATCTACGGCGGCGCGCAGAAAAACATCGGGCCTGCCGGCGTGACCTTCGTGATCATCAAGAACGACATGCTGGAACGCGTGGTCGCCGGTCGCATCATCCCCACCATGCTGCGCTACAAGACGCACGTGGAAAAGGGATCCATGTACAACACCCCGCCGTGCGTCAACATCCTCGGCGTGAAGGAAACCCTGAAGTGGATCAAGTCCCTCGGCGGGCTTAAGGCAATGGAAAAACTGGCCATCACGCGCTCCGACATGATCTACAACGAGCTGGAAAAAAGCAAGCTCTTCCGTCCCGTGGTGAAAGAAGGCTCTCGCTCGCGGATGAACATCCCGTTCCTGCTGCGCGAGGGACACGAGGGGCTGGAAAAAGAGTTCCTCGACTTCGCGAAATCGAGAAACATCGTCGGCATCAAGGGACATCGCTCCGTCGGCGGCTTCCGCGCCTCCGTCTACAACGCCTGCTCCATCGAGGACGTGAAAGCGCTGGTCACGGCCATGCAGGACTTCGCCGCCAAGCATTAACATGTTAAAACAATGACAATGATAAAGGTACTGGTAGCAACAGACAAACCCTTCGCCCCGATAGCGGTGAAGGGTATCCGCGAGATCATCGAGGCGCGGGGGTACGAGCTGGCCCTGCTGGAAAAATACACCTCCCGGGAAGAATTGATCGCCGCCGTCGCGGACGCCGACGCACTGATCGTCCGCTCGGACAAGATCACCGGCGACGTGATCGACGCCGCGAAGCGGCTCAAGGTGGTCGTCCGCGCCGGCGCCGGGTACGATAACATCGACCTGGTAGCCTGCTCCGCCCGCGACGTGGTCGTCATGAACACTCCCGGACAAAACGCGAACGCCGTGGCGGAACTCGCCCTGGGACTCATGGTCTACATGGCGCGCAACTTCTACAACGGGACGTCGGGCAGCGAGTTGAAAGGGAAGAAACTCGGCCTGCACGCCTACGGGAACGTCGGGCAGAACGTCGGGCGCGTTGCCCGCGGCTTCGGCATGGAGGTTTACGCCTTCGACCCCTACATGACGGACGAGCAAATCAAGCTCGCCGGGGCAATCCCCGTGCACTCTGTCGAGGAGCTGTATTCCACCTGCCGGTACGTCTCGCTGCACGTCCCGGCCACCGCCGAGACGAGAAGGTCAATCAACCGCGACCTCCTGCAGCGGATGCCGCCGGATGCCGTGCTCGTGAACACGGCACGCAAGGAGATCATCGACGAGGAAGGGCTGGCACGACTGATGGAGGAACGCCCCGACTTCTCGTATATCACCGACGTCGCCCCCGACAGCACCCTGTTCAGTAAATTCACTGGCCGCTATTACGCCACCCCGAAGAAAATGGGAGCGCAAACCGGGGAAGCAAACGTCAACGCCGGCCTAGCAGCCGCCCGACAGATCGTGAACTTCATCGAGAAGGGAGATAAAAGATTCAAGGTAAATTAACGAGATCATGGCAATAGTAAAACCATTTAAAGGACTGAGGCCGGCAACGCGGGAAATCTGCGAGGAGCTGGCCTGCCTCCCCTACGACGTGATGAACACGGGAGAGGCCACGCGCATGGCCGCCGGGAAACCGAAATCGCTGCTGCATGTCACCCGCGCCGAGATCGACTGCCCCCCCGGCACGGACGTCCACGCGGAAACGGTGTACGAGAAAAGCGTGAAGAATTTCAAGATGTTCCGCGACAAGGGATGGCTCGTGCAGGACGAGCAACCGTGCTTCTACGTCTACGCCCAGACGATGGAGGGAAGGACGCAGTACGGCATCGTGGGATGCGCCGCGTGCGCCGATTACGCAAACGGAGTCATCAAGAAGCACGAGCTGACCCGTCCCGACAAGGAGGAGGATCGCATGGTGCTCACCCGCCACGTGAACGCTAACCTCGAACCGGTATTTTTCGCCTACAAGGCCGTCCCGGCGATCGACGCTATCGTGGCCGACGTCACGAGCCGCGAACCCGTCTACGATTTCACGGCGGAGGACGGCTTCGGGCATCGTTTCTGGGTGATCTCTTGCCGGGAAACGAACAGGCGACTGGAAGAGCTTTTCGCGACGGAAGTCCCCTGCACTTACGTCGCCGACGGGCATCATCGCACGGCCGCCGCCGCGCGTATCGGCGAGGAGCGTCGCCGGGCGAACCCGCTGCATGACGGCTCCGAGGAGTATAACTATTTCATGGCAGTTCACTTCCCGGACACGCAGCTCCAGATCATCGACTATAACCGGGTCGTCAACGACCTGAACGGCCTTACCCCCGGCGAGCTGGTCGCACGGCTGGAAGAGTGTTTCCACGTGCAGGACGCGGGACGGAAAGCGTTCCGTCCCACCCGCCTGCACGAGTTCGGCATGTACCTGGAAGGACACTGGTTCAGGTTGATCGCCAGGCCGGAGGCGCTCGACGACAGCGACCCGGTGAACGTGCTCGACGTGACGATCCTGTCCAGGCACGTCTTGTCCAAGATCTTCGACATCCAGGACTTGCGTCGTTCTACCCGCGTCGATTTCGTGGGGGGGATTCGCGGTCTTGGCGAGTTGCAGCGCCGGGTGGACAGCAAGGAGGCACGGGTGGCTTTTGCCCTCTACCCCGTCTCGATGGAACAATTGATCAACATCGCCGATACCGGGAATATCATGCCACCGAAAACCACCTGGTTCGAACCGAAGTTGCGTTCCGGGCTGGTGATACACGAGCTGGATTGAACGCCCCGCCCCGCGGGAAAAGAGAGGAGGAGGGATACCGCGAGGTGTCCCTCCTCGCTTTCACGGGCTACACGGGGCAATCGCGGAAGAAGCCCCGCGTCGCGCGCGAAACTGGAAGCCGTGATCCGTGATCCGTGATAATGGAGGACGGACTCCTGTCGTGAAGGGTCGACTTGTATGCAATGCAGGTCGGCCTTTTTTGCATGTAGGCCGGCCTATCCCTGAAACAGGTCGGCCCGTTACCGTCAGTTTCAGGGGCAGTCGCGATGAATTGCTCTCGTGTTTCTCCCGTCCGGGCCGCGGGTAAATAATAAAGTCGACATGCCGGCACGCGGCATATCGACTTTTCGCGGGGAGTCTTCCCTTCCCCTTCCTTGTTTTCCCGGCGGGACTCGTTAGCTTTTCTTGTACGCGCCCAGGTCCTTCGGTTGGAAATTGTTGATGAAGGCGGCGTGGGCGGCTACCCGCGCTTGGCCGTATTTCACGAAGCGGTCGGCGATCCCGGAATAGCTTTCGTGCCGTCGTGCGTCCTGGAGGAGGAGGTGACCGGTGATCACGTACCCGGCCATCTCGACCAGTCGCCGGGCGTGGAAGTCAATGTACTCCGGGTCACCGGGGGCGGTCACGGCGATCGTGGCGTTCTCGTACACGTCGGTCATTTCCTTCAGGATGTCGTGGAGGAACTCCTGCCCTGGGCGTGCCGGGGAGGTCTCGTAGACTTCCCGCGTTTGCTTCAGGTAGTGCCCGGTGACCACGCCGCGTATGGCGGCCACCACTTGCAGCTGGGACGTTCCCTCGTAGATGTTCGTGATGCGGGCGTCCCGCGCGAGGCGCTGGACGGGGTAATCTTTCATGTATCCCGACCCGCCGTGGATCTGCAGGGCGTCGTACGCGATCTCGTTGGCGAACTCGCTGGCGAACAATTTCAGCAAGGGGGTATAGAAGTCGGCCAGTTTCTGGTAGTGTTTCAGCTCTTCTTTTTCCTTCTTGTCGAGCGCACGTTCCGTTGCGAGGTGGGAGTATGCCTTGTAGACGTCGACGAAGCGGCAGGTCTCGTACAGGAGCGATCGCGCGCCTTGTAACTTGGCTTCCATGTTCGAGAGCATCTCGTAGACGGCCGGGAACTCGATGATGGCTTTCCCGAACTGGAAGCGCTCGCGGGCGTATTTCAGGCCCTCGCGGTAGGCGGCCTCGGCGATCCCGACCGCTTGCGCGCCCACGCCGAGGCGGGCACCGTTCATGAGCGACATCACGTACTTGATTAGTCCCAGCTTGCGGTCGCCGCATAACTCGGCCGGCGCGTCCTTGAAGACCAGCTCGCAGGTAGGCGATCCCTTGATGCCTAACTTGTTCTCGACGCGGCGGACGGTCATGCCGCCGTTGGCCTTGTCGTAGATGAACATCGAGAGGCCGCGTCCGTCCCGCGTTCCTTCTTCCGAGCGGGCGAGCACGAGGGCGACGTGCGCGTCGCCGTTCGTGATGAATCGTTTCACGCCGTTCAAGATCCATTGCCCGTCTTTCAGGGTCGCTTTCAGTTGCACGGCTTGCAGGTCCGACCCGGCGTCGGGTTCGGTCAGATCCATCGCGTAGGTTTCCCCTCGCGCGCCCCTGGGGAGGAAGCGTCGTTTCTGGTCGTCGTTCGCGAACTCGTGGATGGTTTCGGCGCAGTCCTGCAGTCCCCAGATATTCCCGAAGCCGGCGTCGGCGCGGGAGACTAACTCGGCGGCCATCACGTAGGGGACGATCGGGAAGTTCAGCCCGTCGTATTCCCTTGGCAGCGACATGTTGTACAGCCCGGCCTGGGTCAGCGTCTCGTGGTTCTGCCGCGTGCCGGGGGCGTACTCGACGCGCCCGTTGACCACGCGCGTCCCGGTGTTATCGACCTCTTCGGCGTTCACGGCGAGCACGTCGCCGCAGATCTCTCCCACGATTTCGAGCACCTTGTCGTAGTTATCCATCGCGTCCTCGAAATCTCTTGGCGCGATGTCGTTTTTCCCGGCGTCCCGGAAGTCGCGTTCTTTCAGGGAGACGATCTTCTTCATCAGGGGATGTTCCAGGTGGAATCGTATTGCCGCGTTGTCTGTATAGAAGTTTGCCATAATGTTTCTTGTTATTTGCTGTTTTTCTTGTAATACTGGATCATTTTCGGGATGATCACGTTGAGATCCCCGGTGATCGTGTAGTCGGCGAACTTGTTGATCGGCGCGGCGGGATCGGTATTGATGGCGATCACGATGGCGGACTCTTCCATCCCGGCCGTGTGCTGGATCTGCCCGGAGATGCCGCAGGCGATGTAGAGTTTCGGGCGCACGGTGGTGCCGGTTTGCCCGATTTGCCGCTCGTGTTCCGCGAAGCCGGCGTCGACGGCCGCGCGCGAGGCGCCGACCTCCCCGCCCAGGGTGGTGGCCAGCTCGTGGAGGAGGTTAAAGTTTTCCCGCGATCCTACCCCGTAGCCGCCGGAGACGATGATCGAGGCGCCCTTGATGTTTATTTTTGACTTTTCCACGTGTCGCTCGATGACCTTCACCACGAGGTCGGCATCGTCGAGGAGCCGGTCTACTTGCAGGTATTTCACCTCGCCGGGATGTGCCGGGTCGAGGATTTCCTTTTTCATCACGCCTTCCCGGACGGTGGCCATTTGCGGGCGGCAGTCGGGGTTGACGATCGTGGCCACGATGTTACCGCCGAATGCCGGTCGGATCTGGTAGAGCAGGTTCTTGTACTCCTTCTTGCTCCTGGCGTCGGTATAGTCGCCGATCTCGAGGCTGGTGCAATCGGCGGTCAGCCCGCTGTGCAGCGCCGAGGAGACGCGCGGTCCGAGGTCTCGTCCCACGCTCGTGGCGCCCATCAGGGCGATTCGCGGTTTTTGTTCCTCGAAGAGCCTCGCGAGTATTTTCGCGTGCGGGAGTGTCGTGTAGGGCGACAGGCGGGGATCGTCACCGACCCACGCGACGTCCGCGCCGTACGGGAAGAGTTGCCGCTCGATTCCTTGCAGGTTACTCCCCAGGGCGACGGCCTCGAGCTTCACCCCGAGTGTTGTCGCGAGCGTGCGGCCTTTCGTCAGCAGTTCGAGGCTCACGTCTGCCACCGTGCCTTCTTCTATCTCGCAATATACAAATACGCTATTCATGTTTGTTTTCGTTTAAAGGATTCGGTATCGCGCGGTCACCCGATCGTGTGATTCGCGATTAACTCTCTCATCAGCGCGTCGATCTCGGTGTCGGTAGCGGCGAGAGTTTTGGCCTCTTTCGCCTGGAACACCACGTTCTCGATCGCTTTCACTTTTGTTGGCGAGCCGCCCAGCCCCAGTTCCCGCGGGTCACACGCGATGTCGTTCACGTTCCACTCGGTTAGCTTCAGGTAGGGGCGTTCGCTGGCCAGCGCGAGGTAGTCCCCGGACGCTTCTTGTAGCTCCTGCGTCGCGCGGGCGTGCTTGTATTTCATGACCAGCCGGGCGTTTCTCGGTCGACAGGGTGCCGCCGACCCGTTGACGGTCACGACGGCGGGCAGCGGGCATTCTACCTCCTCGACTCCTCTCTCGAGGCGACGTTTCACGCGCACGGTGTTCTCGTTGACGAGCCGGATCTCCTCGGCGTAGGTTACTTGCGGCAGTCCCAGTTTTTCCGCTACCTGCGGGCCGACTTGCGCGGTATCCCCGTCGATGGCCTGTCGGCCGCAGAGGATCAGGTCGCGCGGGAGGTTATCCAGCGCGCGGGAGAGCGCGTAAGAGGTTGCCAGGGTGTCCGACCCGGCGAACGCGCGGTCGGATAGCAAGTACCCGCCGTCGGCGCCGCGGTACATGGCCTCGCGGATGATCTCGGCGGCGCGCGCCGGCCCCATCGTCAGCACGTGGACGGAACTTCCCGGGAGGGCGTCTTTCAGTCGCAGTGCCTGCTCGAGGGCGTTCAGGTCTTCCGGGTTAAAAATAGCGGGGAGCGCCGCCCTGTTGACGGTGCCGTCCGCTTTCATGGCATCTTTCCCGACGTTCCGCGTGTCGGGGACTTGTTTTGCCAGGACGACGATCTTCAATTCTTTCATACGTTTTAAACATTACTATTGTGACGCGTGCCGTGCCCCGTCGGGGGTGGACGCGGGGGCAAAGGTACTATTTTTCGCGACGCCGGGCAACGCGTCCCTCCCGCGTGCCAGGGCAAACGCCCCTTGACGCGACAATGTCGGCCGCCGACATTGCTTTGTCGGCGGCCGACATTGCTCTGTCGGCAGCCGATATTGCTCTGTCGGCGGCCGATATTGC
>JAIRKS010000111.1 GCA_031259905.1 Odoribacteraceae bacterium | reverse complement strand
TGTGTGTGTGTGTGTGTGTGTGTGTGTGTGTGTGTGTGTGTGAGGTAGTCATAATCCCTCAATCCTGCAAGCCCCTCACACGTAAAAATCCTTAAATCTTCAACCTGCTTCATGTTAGCTGTTTTATGATATTGATCGTTCATTTGTAGTTTTCTTTTGGTACATTATGTTTCGTGGTTTGTATATCACGGGGCGAATGTAACGCATTTTTCCTTACCAAAAAACAATCCCCCCTCGTTTCCTGACTTTTTTTTTCGCGTACCCTCTATTTTACCCCTTCGCCCCCTGATCGCGTCCCCCGGAACGTCACCTCTCCCCTCCCCTGACACTCGCGAACCGGTTGCTCTAGCGGAGGTCTGGCGTCGTCCAACGCTCCTTGTCCAAAGGCGGGTGAATAAAAACGCCGCGACATTCCAGGGGAACATCGCGGCGTCGCGGTAAGGTAAGCCAGGGGTTAGAAGCGACTGATGCTTTTCACGCGATCAAGGCCGCTGATCGTCGTCTCGACCGACATGGAAAGGGGTTCCGTGGGGTCAGGCTTCAAGTAGAAGACCTTCCCGCTGCCCTCCGTGCCGGCGTAAGTGGCAATCATGATCATTTCACGGGTCGATTCGATCGACGTGTAGCGTCCCATGTAGGTAATCTCGTCGAACGCACCGGGAGCATCGCTGACGGTGACCTCGCGTAGTTCTCCCGTACCGTTGTTATTCGTGCGGAAGGCGAAGATCTTGTTCCCGGAGGCCATGTAGAAGAACCCGTTGAGATAATCGCACTCCATGTAGTCCGCCTGCTCGAGGAGTTGCCCGTTGAGGATCTCTTCGGGGTTCGCCTGGAGCGTGACGGCGGAGTAGACGTAACGGTAGTACTTCCCGTTGTCGAGATTCTGGGCAATGACGGCGGAGAGACTGCCGGTGTACGTCTGCATGTGAAAGATGCGATGGTTGGGTAGCTGGTTGGCGAAGGAGATCGCCTCGAGATTGGCCTTGAGGGCGGATTGCATGCCTTTATAGGCCATCATTTTCTTGTTCTTCGTGTCGTAGACGAGCTGCCCGGTAGAGCTGTTTGTCACACCGGCGACGAATGGCGCGACCTGCACGGTGTCGTAGACGCTTGTCCCGGTCACGCTTGGCGGCAGGATGTTGTACGGTGGAGAGATCACGCCGATGGACGGTATCATCGCGAGGATGTTGCCGCGGGAATCTATCCAGTGCATCGCGCTGGTGAGGATGACTTTCTCGAAGGTGTAGTCGACGGGTTGCGGCATGGACATCATGTAGCGGACGAGCTTTGTGTCGTTCCACTCGAAGTTCACGCGGTCGATGTACCCGGTGGCTTCCCCGGTGCCGATGATGATGCGGGAGAAGTTGGAGTACCAGTAGACGAATTTCGCCCCTCCACCGCGGTAAGGAAACCCGGAGCGTTCGAGGACACCTTTCTCGAGAACGGTTTCGTTCGTGGCAACCTCGGTTCCCCGAACGATCAGCTCGACGGATCCATCGTCTTCTTCCGTGAGGTAGAGCCACGCGGAGGAGAAGCGACTGGTGACGCTCAGGTTAAAGCGAAACCCGCGGGTGACGCCCGTCGATTTCCGGGTGACGGAGTAGATGACGCGGTAAGGCTCGGTCTGGGTGGAGAGGTAGACGGTCGTGTCGAGGTCGCGGGTGGTGGCAAGGAGGACGGGCGACATGTCGTTGATGTTTTTCCGGTAAGCCTTCCACTCGTAAGTGTACTCGTCGGGGTTCAGGCTGCTGCCTTCCTTGTCGGAGTCAAGTTCGAACAGCTTCAAGTCCGGGACGATGGTGAGATGTTGCCCGCGGGTGATGGCGGTGTCCCTGATGGGCGAGACGAGGTCTACCTCGAGGACGGGCGAGTAATCGTAGTGCCCCTTGTCCTCGTAGCAGGCGGTGACGGTTCCCGCGAGGAGCAGGATGAACACGTGTAGATGCTTCATGATAGCGTTTTTTTTAAGTTATACATGTTATTCATTCGCCGGTGCCCAGTCGTCGGGTATCTTGACGTACTGCCCGTAATAGCTATTGATCCCCCGCATCGTCATGAATCCCTTGTCGGCGGGGTCGGTATTTCCCGGGTCGCGTAGGGCTTGGTCTCTCCCGGCGAGGATCTTGCTGTTGATGTAGATCGTGATGACGGGCGAGAGCGCGATGCTCGTCTGTGAGGCGTTCGCCCTCCAGAAGGTCTCGTCCCTCCCCGTCAGCTCGGAAGCGAGGAGGTATTTAGCGACGGAGAAATAGCCGTAGATCATGTCCTGCCACCCGTTCGGCTTGGTGATGGACGAGGAGTAGTTCAGGATGACGCGGGTAAGATCAATGGTGTCGCTCCCCGAGTACTTCTCCGTCAGGTCGAGGGAGAAGTCGTCGCTGGGCACGAGTCGCAGGTGAATCTGGTAGATGTCATTGTCCCCGTTGACGCGATGCAGGCGGATGGGGATGTATCCCTTGGAACTCCCGGCAGGGAAGATGCCCTCGTCCGGCAGCGGGTCGAAATGTAGACCTTCCTGCCCGGAGACGGAGTCGTAGAGGACGCGGAAGCGGCGGTCGCGATCGACGATGGGACCGGTGGCGGTGACGGGTATGCTAATCGTGGAATCGTTGACGGCCAGCAGCCCGAACGAGAAGTTGATCTCGCCGGTCTTGTCGAAATAGATCGATTCCACCCCGTTGTAGAGGGGTAACGTGTCCTCCGAGCAATTGACGAGGAGGACGCCAAGCAAAAAGATAAGGTATTTCTTCATAGTAAAAATATTTTCGTGTTACCTGTTATTCTGTTCCTCGTCAGGCACCGGGAGTACTCGCGCGTTGAACGCGACGGTCTCCCCGCGCTGGTTGATGACGGTTGTCTTGCCGTTGCGTTTCAAGTAGTAGATGTACTGCCCCTCGGCATAAAACTCGCGCTCGTACTCGTCCTGGAGGAGTTGATCGAGATTGTTGACGAAGGATTCCGTGTTGTGCAGTAGATAACCGCGCCCGAGGCGTAGCTGTTCCAGCCAGTTGGCCTTGTCCGTGTCGTTATCGCTGGATTCGGCGGCGATCAGGTAGACCTCCGACTTCTTGATCAGGGGGAGCACGTTGTAGCGATAGGGGTAAGGGTCATCGTCGTATATTCGCCCCGCGAGGTACTTCGAGAACGTCTTCAGCGCGTAGACCTCGCTCTGGTTAGGGGCATCCTGGAAGACTTTCGCACGGGTATCGTCGTTATTCGTGAAGAGGGTCGCGTAACGCGTGTCACCGGTCAGCAGGATATTCTCTGTTATGAGATCCGTGCTGAAATAGTCTCTCTGGATGTTATCCCTGTTCACGTCATACATCCCGAAGATGACCTCGGTGTAAGCAACCGGATCCCTGTACGACGTGGGAAGAGACAACAGGGAAGGAAAAACATCCATGAAATTCGCGGCCTGTCCGCTGCCACCGGGCATGTTCCCTTCCAGCAACGCCGCCGCGATCGCGTAAGCTCCCGGTTTATCCCCAACGTGCAGGAGCACGCGTGCCTTCAACACCCACGCCGCGTAGATGTTCAAGCGGAAGTTCCGGTACTCCCAGAAGGATTCGCCGATAGTCAGGTCTTCCAACAGCGGGTCCGCGGACAGTAGCGTTATCGCCTCGTCGAGGTCCCTGAGGAGGTACGCGACAACATCCTCCACGCTCGCGTAATCGCCGGGAGCGTTCACTTCTTTCGTGTAATAGGGTATCGCCTGGTCCGTTTTCACGCTCTCCGAGTAGGCGGGGGCGAAAAGCCGGAAGAGGTCAAAGTGCAGGTAAGCGCGCAACGCGATGGCCTCGCCGCGGAATAGCTTGTAGTGCGCGGCGCTGTACTTTTCCTTGTTCAACTCCACCTGCTCGATGAAGACGTTGCAGGAGGCGATCAACTTGTAGAGCTTGCTCCATATCTCGGAGATGTAGCCCGCGGACTTGCTGTCCGTGAGATTGTACGCGGCAGGCGAGTCATAGCGGTGCTTGTCCGGGATGTAGTAGTGTTGCGCGAGAGCCTCGACGAGACCGAAAGTCAGCTCGCCGCCGTAGATGGAGCGGTCCAGCATACCGAGGTACAGGCCGTTGAGGGCCTCTTGCACGCCAAGTTCCGTGGTGTACAACTCGTCACCGGGCACCTTGTCGAAAGGGACTTCCGCTAACCACTTCTCGCAAGACGCGAGGGGCACGAGGAGCAATAGTGTGATGATATTTCTAAAGTACTTCATGGTATTATTCTATTAAAAAGAGACGTCTACGGATAGTGATAACGCGCGGGCGAACGGGTAGTTGATCCCTCTTTCGGCCTTGACGGTGGACCAGCGGAAAAGCTCGTTCATCGTGACGTCCACGGATAACCCGCGGATACCGGCTAACGCCAACCAGGTTTTGTTGATGAAATCGTACCCGGCAGAGATCGACTCTCCGGTAAAGAAGTTGTTCTTCTGCACGTAGCGGCTTGACTTGGGATAGACCCTCCCCGACGTGTAGATATGGATGTCCCGGTAACGGGCATAATCGCCGGGCTGCTTCCAGCGGTCGTAGTAAGCGCGTTTGTCTTGGTTGTACTCGTCCGCCTGTAAACCGATGTTCTCGATCCGGTTATACAGTTCGTTGTTGAAGTAATCACCGCCGAAACTATACCTGAATAGCGCGCGTAGCGAGAACCCGCGATAGCGGATCGACGTCCCGATGACTCCCTCGAGGTCGGCTAACGAGTTACCGCACACTACCTCGTCCTGGGCGTTATAGGAAAGCGTGTAGGAGCCATCCTTCCTAATGAAGATCTCTTGTCCCGTCATCGGGTCGATCCCGGCGGAGCGCACGGTCCAGATGTCTGACGAGCTGGCGCCGTCGCGATAGCGATAGACCGACGAGTTTCGCAACTCGTCGTTGAAGCGATCGAGCCGGTTACCGATACGGCTATACTTGGAGGTCTCGTGATACCCGTGGGCATTGATACTCCACCTGAAATCATGTTCTTTATTCTCCAGCACGCGCGCGTCGATCTTGAACGTTATCCCGTTGATCGTGTTCATCCCTAAATTCGTCACCAGCGTGGATTTACCGGTCGACGGGGCCATCCCCACCTGTATGATCAGCGGGTCAGTGACCTTCCGGTAGAAATCCAGCACCGTGCTGATCCTCCCGTCGAGCGCGGTGAGATCGAAGCCGACCGTCAAGTCGCTCGTCTTTTGCCAGTCGAGGTTCGCGTTCCCGTAGGAATGGATCTGCGCGCCCAAGCCGAAGAGATTTTGCAAGTTCGTGTTATACGAGTAGGCCAGGAACGTGTCGAATGCCTGGTTATTGTTCCCCGGGTTTCCGTAGGCGGCGCGCAACTTCAGCGTCTGCGCCCACTCCCCGACGAACTCCTCGTTATGGATATTCCACGCGACACCCACCGACCACGTGTTCGTCCACAGCTTGTTTGCACCGAAGTTAGAAGAGCCGTCCCGCCGGTAGGTGGCGTCGATAAGATACCGCCCGTCGTACCCGTAGTTGGCCGTTAATATCATGTTGATGGCCCGTCTGAAATTCTCGCCGTACCCGGGTTTCCCGCTCTTCGGGTAACTGATCGCGAAGGCAGGATTCGCGACCCGGTCGCTGGGGAAGCCGATGGCCATGTAACCGTCATTCTCCCGCGTCGTGGAGTTTATCTCCAAGCGCCCAACGGCATTTACCTGGTGCACGTCGGCGTATACTTTCCCGAACGTCGCGGAGAGATCCCCGCTGTAGCTCGTGTTTTCGTTGGTTGACCTCGTGTAGCTCCCTCGTTCGGTTCGCGCGCGCTCGATGAAATCGGTATGATAGGGCGATTTGAACATCTCGGTCTTCCCTATTGATTTGGAGATACTCACCTTCCCCGCGAGCTTCACGTCCGCGAACAAGTACTCGATCCTGAAGTTATTCCTGAACCCCGTCGTTTTCGCCTGGTTCACGTGCTTTAGGCTGGAGTTATAGAGTGGGTTAGTGACAGTGTAAGGATTACCTCCACCACTCTCCGTGGCAATCGTGTACTTGTCCAGGTACTCGAGGTGCTCCGGGTTGATCTCCTTCTTGTAATAGGGATTAACGCGCACGTACTCGTAGAAAGAGACGGGCGGGTCATCGGCCAGGGTGTAACTGAGCGTGAGATCGTTCGAGAGGCGCAAACCCTCGTTCCGGTACTGCAAGTTGATGTTGCCCTCGATGATTTTCCGTTGCGATTGCTTCATCACGCCCTCGTTGCCGCTATAATTCAGGCCGAAGGAGTAGTACATGAAACGGTCGCCGCCGGTGACGCGCGCGCCGTGCTTGTGCGTGAAGCCGGTCCGCAAGGGTTCACTCAACCAGTACGTGTCAACGCCTCCTTCCCGCACGTCCGCCAGCCGCTTGTTATACAAGTTATCCCATTGCATCTTCTCGAACGTCGTGCTGACGCGATCGTAGAAGCCGGTTGCCTTTTCAAATGCCAACTTCTCCTCCGCGTTCATCATGTTATAATCGGAGAGATCCGGCAGATCCATGTTATAAGCGCCGTCATAAGAGAACTGTAACGTCCCCGCCTGCGGCTTGATCGTCTCGATAACCACGACGCCGTTGGCTGCACGAGAACCGTACATGGCCGTGGACGCGGCGTCTTTCAGGATATGCACCGAGGCCACCCGGTCCAGGCCGAGATCTACTACCGTCTGCAGGTCGACCTCGAAACCGTCCAGGATGAAGATCGGCCGGTTCGGGTCCTCGCCCCACTCCGACTCGATGTTGGAAATACTGCTCTTGCCGCGGATGTTAATATCCGGCAAGCGATTCGGGTCCGACCCGAAAAGGTTATCTGGCGTCACGCGAAACGACGGGTCGAGCGTCCGGAGACTCTGCACCACGTTTCTCGTCCCCACCTGCTTCAGCTCCACCCCGGAGTACGACGCCACGGAGCCGGTGAAGCTCTCGGCCTTGCGTTCAAAGATACCGGTGACGACGATTTCTCCCAGCGTCGCCTCCTTCTCCTGCATCACGATAACTAACGGCGTGCCCTCGTAAACGCTCTCCACCGGGTTCATCCCGATGAAGGTAAACGCGAGCACCGGGCGCGGTTCATCGCCCGTCACCGCGAGGGAGAACTGCCCGTCCTTGTCCGTGGACGTCCCGTGGAGCGTCCCCTTGAGCAGCACGGTCACGCCCACGAGTGGCATGCCGTTTTCTTCCGTCACGCGTCCCGTCACCACTACCGGTTGCTGGCGCGACGTACCGGGCGCCACCAGCAGGTTATCCCCCTCGACGAGCAGCGCCAGCGAGGTGCTTTCCAGGCAGCGTTTCACGGCTTCCCGCACGGTAATTTCCCGTTCGTTCATGGTGATTTTCGTCGCCTCTTTCTCGACCACCTCTCGTTTAAAACTCACGCAATTGTTTCCCGCGCGATTGATTTGCCGGAGTGCTTCCAGCAGCGACGCGTCCTGCAATTCCACCGAGATGGTTCCCGTGTACGGTTGTCCCCAGGCGATCAGCGGGAACAGTAACCAGGACAACAGGAAGGCTCTCCTCCCGCTTCCTCGCCCGCACCGTGACGAGCGCGGGATTTCTAAGTCATGTTGTTTTCTCATAGTATTTATTTATGGTTAATCACGTTTCTGTAAACATGCACGTCCCGCCCCTGGATCTCGAAGCGAGGCCCACCGAGCAACGTCAGGGTCTGGAGCACGCTCCCCAGGTCGAGGTTCATATCGATCTTCCCGGTGAACGTGTGCTGGTGTCCCTGTACCCCCTCCTCGAAGATCATGTGAACGTCATACCAGCGCTCGAGCATCCGCGCGACGGCGTCCATCGCACGCTCGTCCAGCATAATGATGCCCTCCTTCCAGAGAGAGCACGTCGCCGGGTCTATTTCTTTCACCTCCACGCGCGAGGAGGCTACCTCCCACGAGGCACGCGTCCCGGGACGTAATCCCGTTATCTTGTCGTTCGCCTCTATCTCTACCCGGCCCGAGAGGAGGGTTAGCTCGTGTACCGGTTCCTCCACGTACGCGAGCAAGTTGAACGACGTCCCCAGCACCCTGGCATTCACCCGACCGGCATGCACGATGAAGGGGCGCGCCGTGTCGCTCGCCACCTCGAAGAATGCCTCTCCCTCGAGGGTCACCTCGCGGGACGACTCGCTAAACGTCACGGGGTATTCCAGCCGCGACGCCGAGTTCAGGAACACCCGCGTGCCGTCCTGCAGCGTCACGGAGAATATCCCGCTAACGGGCACGATGATCAAGTTACGTCCCCCCGCGTACGTTTCTGTTTGACGCTTACCGGTCGCGTCCGTCATCTCACCGCCAGAGAAAAGGATGTCGGAATGAATCGTGCTGAACGACGTGTCGCGTTCCTCGAACACGTGCCGCTGCCCGTCGGCCGTCACCAGGATGGCCTTGCTCCTCGCCGGATCGATGGTCTCCCCTGCCGGGAGTGGTTTCCTCTCGCCCGACCCGGGCCACGACCACCAGCCGAGCACGAGCAGCACCGCCACGCTCGCCGCGTATAACGCCTGCCGTCGCCACGACCGCGACGGGCGGGTGAGACGATGCAATTGTTCCCACCGTGCCCGCGCGTCGGAGAGAGCTACCGTCCGGTCGAAGTCCTCGAGGAATTTCCCCGCGCGACACGACTCGTGAAACTCCCGGTTACCCGGCGAACGACCTGTCCACTCGCGCAGGATCTCTTCCTCGCGCGGGGTCAGCGTTTCCCCGCCGAGTTCCCGGGCGATGATCGCGGCCACCTGCATGTCATGTTCCATGTTATTATCCATATCTCGTGAGTTTTTATAGGAATCGCGTCAGCAGGGGAAACGGGTGAATGTCCCGGCACGCGCACCAGAAAAAATGTTGATTTCACGCCGTCCCGGTAAAAATCCACGCGATTTCCAGGACTCCACGATGCAAGGCGGGAGAGTGTACCCCGGCAAGCGTGACCGGGTAAGCGTCCTCGCCACCGGTGCAAGTGTTCCCATTCACGCGGGAGTACTGTTTTTATTTTAGCGCGACAAGCCCAGGAGAAAAAAATTGCATGTAGAATACAAGACAAATGAAGTACGCGTGATCAGTAGCCACGGGAGATACCAGTATGCACGCGCCTCGATTCACCCGCACGCTTCGCCGCGCCACGGAACGTTACCACGAGTTTAGTGACCATGAAAGACGATCAATTTTTTCTCCTCGCCCGAAGGCCCGGTGACCGGTCCACTGGAGTACCTGGAAGAATTCATCGTGAGTCGCGGCAGGGCATTTTAAATTTTCAGGAGGGCATTTTAAATTTCTGACAGGGCATTTCAAATTTCTGAAAGGGCATTTCAAATTTCTGACAAGGCATTTCAAATTTCTGAAAGGGCATTTCAAATTTCTGACAAGGCATTTCAAATTTCTGAAAGGGCATCTGAAATTT
>JAIRKS010000072.1 GCA_031259905.1 Odoribacteraceae bacterium | reverse complement strand
CGCCACCTGGCGAGAAACTTTCCCAGTCCCAAGAAACCGTAAATCCACGAAACAAGAGTATTTTTAGCCACAATTTAAACACGAAAGACTATGACAACATCACTCATCATCATCCTCAGTTTCCATTTCCTGAGAAACGAGACGTTCGTACAGTTCTGTAAGGACATCCTCGCGCTCATCGACAAGATCGGCGCGGGCGCTGTCGGTATCAAGGCGATCGCCGACAAGCTGAAAATCTCGTACGCGACGATGGCCGCCGCGCGTGCTCCACGCGCGGTTCACCGGGGAACAGTACCGCGAGGAACCCTCCCCGGTTTTTTCATCCCCTCCCCCTGCCTGGTCAGGTAGCGGGAGGGATGATGTCAAAGTATTACCTTTGGGGGATGGGAAATAAACAGGGACAAATGGATAATAACGTGAAAGAGGCGCGCGGGGGGCTGCTCGTGATCGGGGTCGCCGCGTTCCTGGTGCCGTTCATGGGATCGGCGCTAAACCTGGCGTTGCCGGAGATCGGGGAAGCCTTCTCGATGCCGGCGGTAACGCTGACGTGGGTATCGACGATATACTTGCTCTCGACGGCGGTGCTGCAAGTACCCCTTGCGCGGCTGGCCGACATGGTGGGTCGGAAGCGGGTATTTTGCGCCGGTGTACTGCTCTTCTCCGCGTGCACGTTCGCTTGCGGCCTGGCGTCGTCGACGCGCGTGCTGCTGGCGGCGCGATTCCTGTCCGGCGCGGGGAGCGCGATGATGTTCGGGACGAGCACGGCGATCTTGACGTCGCTCTTCCCCCCGGAGCGGCGGGGGTGGGCGCTGGGGGTAAACGTGGCGGTAGTGTACGCGGCGCTGGCGGCTGGGCCGTTCCTCGGCGGGATGTTGACGCACTACCTGGGGTGGGAGGCGCTCTTCTTCTCGGGGGCGTCGGTCGGGCTGCTGGTGTTACCGCTGGCGCGGAGGTATCTCCGGGGAGAATGGGTGGAGGCGCGCGGGGAGCGGTTCGACTGGACGGGGAGCGTGCTCTACGGGGCGGGGCTGGCGGGGGTGATCCACGGTTTCTCTACCCTGTCACGGGCGTCGGGGGTGGCGTGCCTCGCGTCGGGGGCGGCGTTGCTGTTGCTCTTCGTGCTGCACGAGCGTCGTTGCGCGTCGCCTCTCCTGGACACGCGGCTGGTGGGGGGCAATAGAGTGTTCCGGCTGTCGTTGCTGGCGGCGCTGGTGAATTACGCGGCGACGTCGGCCGTTGCTTTCATGCTGAGCATTTACTTGCAGTACGCGCGGGGACTTGACGCGCGCGCCGCGGGGATGGTGCTGATCTCGCAGGCGTGCGTGCAGTCGTTGTGCTCGCTGGCGTCGGGACGGTTGTCTGACCGGGTGTCGCCGGCACGGTTGGCGACGCTGGGGATGCTGGTTGGCGCGGCGGGGATCGCGGGCCTCGTGTTCCTGGACGCGGGGACGCCGCTGGCGGTGGTGGTGGGATTGCTGGTGGTGCTCGGCGCCGGCTTCGGGCTGTTCTCGTCGCCGAACACGAACCTTATCATGAGTTCGGTGAGCCGCCGGGAGTACGGCCAAGCGTCGGCGATTACCGGCACGGCACGCCTGGCGGGACAGGCCGCGAGCATGGGGATCGCCGGGATGGCGATCTCGTTGCACGTCGGCGACGCGCGGTTATCGCCGGCGGTGGTGCCCGCCTTCATGGAGAGCGCGCGGGTGACGTTCGTGATTTTCCTGTTGCTTTGCCTGGCGGGAGCGTTTGCCTCGCGTGGGCGGCGGGCGTTATTGCCGGAAGGTGTCGCGGGTGAGGATGCCGGGGTTTCCCAGGCGGGGGGGGAGGTGCGCGGGGTCGGAGGCACGCGCGGGACAGATGTCGATGCCGCCGCGCCGGGTGTAGAGGCAGGTGACGGAGAGGATGTCCGGCGCGAGGACGTCGTGTAACTGCTGGTAGACCATCTCGCATATCTCCTCGTGGAAGTGGAACTCGTCGCGCAACGAGACGATGTAGCGGGCGAGGGCGACGGGCGACGGCAGGCGATCGCCCTTCACGCGGATGAAGATCGATCCCCAGTCGGGTTGCCCGGTGATCTTGCACTTGCCGCGGAGCAGGTGGCTGCCCACCTTGACGTCTCCCGCGGGGAGTGAGGCGGCGAGCAGGGAGGGAGGGCGACCGGCGAAGGATGCCCGCGCGACGTCCGGCATCTGCTCGAGGATGGCGTGGTCGTCGAAGTCGAAGGGGCGATGCCCCGGCGCGTCCGCGAAGAAGCGGGCGGCGACGGGCGCCTGGAGGACGCGCTCGAGATCGGCACGGACGACACGCGTGAATTGCTCGATCCCTTCCGCGGGGTCATCGCCGAGGGGCGTCATGTTCAGCGAGTGCAGGTACAGTTTCAACGATTTACTCTCGACGAGGAAGGGGCTGGCGGCGGGGTAGACGATCTTGAGCAGGCCGACGACCGGCAGGCCGCGGCGGGTGATGAAGCTGGCCTCGCGGGCGTGCCAGGCGTCGTACCCGTGGAAGCGGTCGTCGACGCGGCACGCCACGCGGTTCTCGCGGCGGTCGACGGGACACAGCAGTCCCGGCGAGTAGCGGGTGGGGGTGGGGATCGGTTTACCGAGCGGCAGGGTCGTCATGATTCAAGCGCCTTGCATGGAGTAGAGGCTGGCGTACAACCCGCCGCGCGCGATCAGCTCCTCGTGCGTGCCCTGCTCCGTGATCCGTCCCTCGTGAAAGACGCAGATTAGATCGGCGGCGCGGATGGTGGAGAGGCGGTGGGCGATGACGATGGAGGTGCGGTCGCGCATCAGGTTGTCGAGGGCCTCCTGCACGAGCTTCTCCGATCCCGTGTCGAGCGCCGAGGTGGCCTCGTCGAGGATCATGATCGGCGGGTTCTTGAGCACGGCCCGCGCGATGCTGAGGCGTTGGCGTTGCCCGCCGCTGAGTTTCCCGCCGCGATCGCCGATGACGGTGTCGTACCCGTGTTCCGTTTGCATGATAAACTCGTGGGCGTTGGCGACGCGGGCGGCTTGCTCGACCTCCTCGCGGGCGGCGTTCTCCCTCCCGAAGGCGATGTTGTTATATATCGTGTCGTTGAAGAGAATCGGCTCCTGGTTGACGTTGCCCATCAGCTCGCGGAGGTCGCGCGTGGATAGCTTCCTGATGTTGATCCCGTCGACGCGGATCTCCCCGGCGGAGACGTCGTGGAAGCGGGGGAGGAGATCGACGAAGGTCGTCTTCCCCGACCCGGAGGGGCCGACGAGGGCGATGGTTTTCCCCGCGGGGATCACGAGCGATACATCCTCCAGCACCCGCGTGACGCCGTCGTAGGAGAAGGTGACGCGGTCGTACTCGATGGCACGCGAGAAGCGCCCGATGCTCACCGGGTTCGCCGGCTCCGGGACGGTAGACTCCGCCTGGAGGATGTCGTCGACGCGATTCATCGCGGCCAGTCCCTTTCGCACGCTGTAGAAGGCGTTGCTGAGGTTCTTGGCGGGATTGATGATCGTGTAGAAGATGCCGATATAGGTGACGAACGTCGGCCCGGTGAGGCTTCCCGTCCCGTTGATGATGAGACTCCCGCCGTACCAGAGGATGATCACGATGATGATCGTGCCGAGGAACTCGCTCGCGGGATGGGCGAGCGCCCGTCGCCGTGCCAGGCGGTTTTGCACGCGCCGGTACGCCTCGTTCTCGCGCGAGAAGCGCGCGTTCATCTGCTTCCCGGCGTTGAACGCCTTGATCACGCGCAACCCGGAGAGGGTCTCTTCCATTGTCGAGAGCAGCTCGCCCATCTTGTCCTGTCCCTCGCGCGAGTGGCGTTTCAGGTTCTTCCCGATCTTCCCGATGAGCAGCCCCACCAGCGGGAGCAGCACGAGCACGAATAGCGTCAGCTCCCAGCTGAAGACAAGCATGACAACAAGCGTCACGACGATCAGCACCGGGCTTTGGAAGAGCATCTCCAGCGAACTCATCACGGAGATCTCCACCTCTTGCACGTCGCCCGTCGCCCGCGCGATGATGTCCCCCTTCCGCTCGCTGGAGAAGAAGGGCAGCGGGAGCGAGAGGATCTTCGTGTAGATGTCCCGGCGAATATCCCTCACCACCCCGTTGCGTATGTAGATCATCTCGTACGCGGCGAGGTACGCGAAGCCGGTCTTGAGCGCCGTCGACACGATCGCCACCAGCCCCACGAGCAGTAGCGTGATCCCCGGCCCGTGAGCCTGGTAAACGCGCGACATGTAGTAGTTGAAGAATTGTTTCAGGCCGTTCTTGTCCGCCTGGAAGGGTGTCTTCTCGACCTCCAGCGCGTCGCCGTTGAAGAGGATCTCGAGCACCGGCACCAGCATCGAGATGGCGAATATCCCGAACAGGGCGTGCAGCAGGTTAAAGAGCACGCTCTTCGCCAGGCGGAACTTGTACGGGGGGATAAACCGCCGGAACAGCAGCAGGAGTTCTTTCACGCGTCGCCGTTACATGCCCGTGTACCCGGACGGGGTGATAGACTTCAGGGTCTCCTTCAGGTCGTCGGGCACGTCGAGCGCGTCGACGAACGCGGCGATCGCCTCGCGCGTCACCTTGGCGTTGACGCGGGTAAGCGCCTTGAGCGCCTCGTAGGGGTTCGGGTATCCCTCGCGGCGGAGGATCGTCTGGATGGCCTCGGCGACCACGGCCCAGTTCTCGTCGAGGTCGAGGTCGATCGCCGACCGGTCGACGATCAATTTCTCCAGCCCCTTGAGCGTCGACTTGAAGGCGATCACCGTGTGTGCCACCGGCACGCCGATATTTCTCAGCACGGTAGAATCCGTCAGGTCGCGTTGCAGGCGCGAGACGGGGAGCTTGTTCGCCAGGTGCTCGAACAGGGCGTTCGCGATGCCGAGATTCCCCTCCGAGTTCTCGAAGTCGATGGGATTCACCTTGTGCGGCATCGCCGACGACCCCACCTCCCCGGCCTTGATGCGCTGCTTGAAATACCCCATCGACACGTACGTCCAGAGATCGCGGTCGAGGTCGAGGATAATCGTGTTGACGCGCCTTAGGTTATCGCAGATCGCGGCGAGGTTATCGTAATTAGAGACCTGCGTGGTGTACTGTTCCCGCTCGATGTGGAGCTTCTCGGTCAGGAAACGGTTGGCGAACGACTTCCAGTCCACGTCGGGATACGCGACGCGGTGCGCGTTGAAATTCCCCGTGGCCCCCCCGAACTTCCCGGAGCAGGCCACCTTCTTGAGCAATTCGAGTTGCCTCCCGGCGCGGTACGTGAACACTTTAATCTCCTTCCCCAGCCGCGTGGGCGAAGCCGGCTGCCCGTGCGTCCGGGCCAGCATGGGGATATCTCGCCACTCGTCGGCGAGCGCGTCGAGGCGCGCGATCAACTCGTTGACGAGCGGGTAATAGACCTCGTTGACGGCATCCTTGAAGGAGCAGGGGACGGCCGTGTTATTGATGTCCTGGGAGGTCAGCCCGAAGTGGATGAATTCCTTGTACTCGCCCAGCCCGAGCGCGTCGAACCGCTCCTTGAGGAAGTACTCGACGGCCTTCACGTCGTGGTTCGTTACCCGCTCGATCTCCTTGACGCGCTCGACGTCGGCAGGCGCGAATTTCAGGTAGATCTCCTGGAGCAACGGCAGCGTCGAGACGGGCAGCGCGACCAGCTGCGGGAGGGGAATCTCGCGGAGGGCGATGAAGTATTCTATCTCCACCATGACGCGGTAGCGGACGAGCGCCCCTTCCGAGAAGTACCGGGCAAGCTCCTCGACGTGATCCCGGTATCTCCCGTCAACGGGGGATATGGCTAAAAGTGATTGCATAATGTAATGTTTTTAATGGTGACGGTTATTCTCTCGCGAATGTACACGATTAAAATGATTTTCCCCGTGCAAGGTCGCCGGAATGTTCGGGAAGGGCCACCCGGGAAAATTAATGGACGCGCGGGGAAGATTCGCGGGAGATTTTACTACCTTCGTGCCGTTTCCAAAGAGAACGACAAGTGAAAAAGGCAATCAAACATAGAATCATCGCTGCATGGCTACTGTTGGCCGTGTTTGCGTCGCCTTTTGTCGTCAAGAGTGCGCACGCGTGTCATGTAGACGCAACCGGGGGGAACCACTCCCGGCATGACCACGAGAATTGCCCAATCTGTCATTTCTTCTTCTCCTGCTTTACCGGGGAGGAGGCCGTCGAGGAGATCACCGTCGCCGCGTGCCGGACAACAAGGCCGGCGACGTACCGTGAACACGTCCCCGCGTGCCGCTACTTCACCCTCCCGCCGCGCGCCCCTCCGGTAGCGTGAATCACTCTCGTTAATATCCTGTAAAAAGCGCGGGCCGTCGGCTCGCGCGGGTTCATGTATTCATCCAAAAACGATAACAGTATGCGCGTTGGTTTTATCCCGATAGCGTGCGTGTTACTGGCGATCGTCCCGGAGCGCGCGAGCGGGCGGGACACCGTCAAGAACATCCGCCTGGAGGGAGTCATCGTTACAGGCGGGAATCACCCGGACGTCGTCCGTCGCGAGTCCGTGCTCCCGGTAGAAGTGACCGGCAAGGAATTCTCGCGGGAACACTTCACGGGTAACCTCTCGCGGGCGCTGGAGAGCGTGCCGGGTGTTCACTCCATGAACATCGGTTCCGGCTTTTCCAAGCCGGTCATCCGCGGGATGGGCTTCAACCGCGTTGTCGTCGTGGAAAACGGCGTGAAGCAGGAAGGGCAGCAGTGGGGAGACGATCACGGTCTCGAGATAGACGCCTTCAACGTGGAAAGCGTCGTGGTATACAAGGGGCCGGCCTCCCTGTTCCACGGCAGCGACGCGATGGGCGGCGTCATCGAGATCACCCGCGCGCTGCCGCCGCCCGACGACCGTCTCCTCGGCGAGATCGTCCTCCTGGGGCGCGCCGTCAACGGGACGGTGGCCGGATCGGCGATGGCCGCGGTCAAGCGCGGGGCGTGGTACGCGCGCGCCCGTTACACGCGGCAAGCGTTCGGCGACTACCGGGTCCCCGCCGACACGGTCGTGTACCTCACGCGCCGCCTTCCCCTCGCCCGCCGCGCGCTGAAGAACACGGCGGGGAGGGAGCAAGACGCGGCGGGACTTGTCGAGTATCGTTCCGGGCGTTATCACGCGTGGATTACCGCCAGCAACGCGCGCCAGGAGACGGGATTCTTCCCCGGCGCGCACGGTATTCCCGACGCCTCCCGGTTGCAGGACGACGGGGATAGTCGCGACGTGGCGCTCCCGCGGAGCGTCGTGAACCACCTGAAGGTGGCCACGCGGCAGGAGCGCGCGTGGGGCGACGGGCTTTCCGCCCGGTGGGACGCCGGGTACCAGCGCAACCGGAGGGAGGAGTGGAGCCGATTCCACACCCATTACGGCAGCCAGCAGCCGCCGGAACGGTCGCCCGACCTAGAGCTTGCCTTTTTCCTGGACACGTACAGCTCGTCCCTCCGCGTGAAGCGGGTGGGACGACGCGGCTGGGAGCAGGCGGTTGGCTGGGACGTGCAGGTGCAGCGTAACCGCGTCGCCGGCTACTCGTTCCTGTTGCCGGAGCACGATCGCGTCACGACGGG
>JAIRKS010000205.1 GCA_031259905.1 Odoribacteraceae bacterium | reverse complement strand
GGGAATGTCCACGGGCGTCCCGCGCCGTCGCCGCGCCGTCGCTGCCCTGGTTATTGGCGTCGCTGCCCCGGTTATTGCCGTCGCTGCCCTGGTTATTGACGTCGCTGCCCTGGTTATTGCCGTCGCTGCCCCGGTTATTGGCGTCAATAACCCGATTATTGGCGTCAATAATTCGATTGTAGTCGTACATAATTCGATTGTAGTCGTACATAATTCAATTATAGTCGTACATAATTCGATTGTAGTCGTACGTAATTCAATTGTAGTCGTACATAATTCGATTGTAGTCGTACATAATTCGATTGTAGTCGTACATAATTCAATTGTAGTCGTACATAATTCGATTGTAGTCGTACATAATTCGATTGTAGTCGTACATAATTCGATTGTAGTCGTACATAATTGGGTTTTAGTCGTCCGAAACTGGGTTTTAGTCGTCAATAATCGGGTTGTTGATGCCGGGAAATCAGTTGTTGACGTCAGGGATGGAGGCGGGGAGGTCAATAAAAACGCGACCGGCGCCGGGAATCGTGTTCCTGGCGCCGGTGATGGAGGGGGGGATGCCGCTGATGGAGGGAGGGATGTCGCTGATGGAGGAGGGGATGCCGCTGCCGGCGGCGGTGATGCCGCCGGCGGGAGCGGGGGTGGCGGTTTAGCGGCCGGGGGTGGGGGTGTCGGCGGCGGGGGGGACTATGGCGGCGATCATGGCGTCGACGCGACGGTCGGCGACGGCGCGGGCGCGGGGGAGATCGTCGCGGTCGCGGGCGGGGACGCGTGTCTCGAAGTAAAACTTGATCTTTGGCTCGGTGCCGGAGGGTCGCGCGGAGATTTTGCTGCCGTCGGCCAGGTATAGTTGGAGGACGTCAGCGGGCGTGTCGACGTCGATGGCGGCGCGGGTGCCGTCGCGCGGGTCGAGGGTCTGGCGGGTGAGGTAATCCTTGACGAGGGTGACGTCGACGTCGTTGACGCGGGAGGGAGGGGTGTCGCGCAGGCGTTTCATCATGTCGTTGATCTCGCGGGCGCCGGCGGCGCCGTGGCGGGTGACCTGGACGAGCCGTTCGCGGGAGTAGCCGCGCGTGACGTGGATCTCCTCGAGGAACTCGTGGATGGACGAGCCGTTGATTTTGCACCACGCGGCGATTTCGGCCATGAGCGAGGCGGCGGCGACGCCGTCCTTGTCGCGGGTGAAGGTGCCGGGCATGAAGCCGAAGGATTCCTCGCCTCCGGCGATGTAGCCGTCGGGGCCGTGACGGCGGATGGCGTCGGCGATCCACTTGAAGCCGGTGTAGACGTCGTGGCAGGCGATGCCGTTGGCGACGGCGATGTCGCGGGCGAGTTCGGTGGTGACGATGGTTTTGACGATGTAGGCGTCGGCGGGGAGCTGGCCGGCGGCGCGTTTGCCGCGGATGATGTACTCGAGGAAGATGACGTATGCCTGGTTGCCGTCGAGGTATACCCATTCGCCGTGGCTGTTTTTGACGACGAAGCCGACGCGGTCGCCGTCGGGGTCGCAGGCCATGACGAGGTTGGCGTTGACGTCGCGGGCGACGTCGATGGCCATTTTGAAGGCGGCGGGGTCTTCGGGGTTGGCGGTGGCGACGGTGGGGAAGTCGCCGTCGGGGGTCTCCTGGGCGGGGACGGCGTGGACGCCGGTGAATCCCCAGAGGCGGAGGGAGGCGGGGACGAGGCGATAGGTGGTGCCGTGCAGGGGGGTGAAGACGATGTTCAGGTCGCGTGCGGCGCGCGGGGCGCCGGGGTTGAGGCGGAGTTGCCTGACGCGTTCGAGGTATAGGCGATCCATGCCGTCGCCGAGGGGACGGACGAGGGCGGGGTCGCGTTGGAAGCGGATGTCGGCGACGCGGGTGTTTTCGATTTCCCGGAGGAGGTCGGCGTCGCGCGGGGGGACGAATTGGGCGCCGTCTTCGCCGTATGCCTTGTAGCCGTTGTATTCACGGGGGTTGTGGGAGGCGGTGATGATGACGCCTGCCTTGCAGCCGAGTTCGCGGATGGCGAAGGAGATTTCGGGGGTGGGGCGCAGGGATTCGAAGAGGTAGACCTCGATGCCGTTGGCGGAGAAGATGGAGGCGACGGTCTCGGCGAAATGGCGGGAGCCGTGGCGGCAGTCGTGGCCGACGCACGCCGAGCGCGGTTGGCCGGCGAAGCGGCGGTTGATGTAGCGGGCGAACCCCTGGGTGGCGGTGCCGATGGTGTAGGCGTTGACGCGGTTGGTGCCGGCGCCGGTGATGCCGCGCAGGCCTCCGGTGCCGAACTCGAGGTCTTTGTAGAAGGCGTCGACGAGCGGGGCGGTGTTGTCGTCGTCGAGCATGCGTTGAACCTCGCGGCGGGTGTCGTCGTCGTACGCCTCGTCGAGCCAGGCGCTGGCTTTTTCTCTCGCGATGGTGATCAAGTCGGTTGTTTTCATGTTTTACCTGTTTTAACTGGAGGGCAAATGTAAGCGAATTCCGCGGGATTCGCGCGGTTGGAGGCGGGGGGTATATTCTCTACTTTTGCCGGCGTCTTTAATAAATACAAGGAAGTAATGATTGTAGGAGGAAAGGTCATGGTGGATCGCCCGGTGATCCTGGCGCCGATGGAGGAGGTGACTACGCGTCACTTCCGCGCCGCGTGCAAGGCGTTCGGCGCCGATTGGTTGTACTCGGAGTTCGTTTCGGCGGACGCGTTGGTACGTTCGGCGCGCAAGACGGTCGAGAAGTTGGTGATCTCCGACGGGGAGCGGCCCGTGAGCGTGCAGATTTACGGGCGGGACGTGGCGACGATGGTCGAGGCGGCGCGGATCGTCGAGACGGTCTCCCCGGACTTTATCGACTTGAACTTTGGCTGTCCCGTCAAGCGCGTTGCCGGGAAGGGGGCCGGCGCCGGGATGATGCGGGATATACCGCTGATGGTGGAGGTGGCACGGCAGGTGGCGCGGGCCGTGCGTGTCCCGGTGACGGCCAAGACGAGGCTGGGATGGGAGGCCGGGCAGTTGCTCGTCGACGAGGTAGCTCTCCGCTTGCAGGACGTGGGCGTGGCCGCGTTGGCCGTTCACGGGAGGTACCGCTCGCAGATGTACGGCGGGGAGGCCGATTGGGAGCCGATCGCCCGCCTGGCGCGTGATCCCCGCGTGCGCGTGCCGGTGATCGGTAACGGGGATATCGACTCGGCGGAACGGGCCGCGATCGCCTTCGAGCGTCACGGCGTCGCCGGCGTCATGATCGGCAGGGCGGCGATCGGCCGCCCGTGGATCTTTCGCCAGGTGAAGCATTACCTTGAACGGGGGGAGTTGCTTCCCGACCCTCCCGTGGCCAAGCAGGTGGATGTCCTGGCCTCGTTGGTGGCCAGCTCGTGCGAGTGGCTCGGCGAGACGCGCGGCGTTCTCCACGCGCGCCGGCACGTTGCCCGTTCTTTCAAGGGGATCGCGGGGTTCCGGGAGAGGCGCGTCGAGATGTTGCAGGCGCCTACCCTGGCGCGTTTGATGGAGTTGCTCGACCGGGTGAAGGAGGAACACGGGGGATGATTCGTTTTACAAGGCTTCGCCGGCGATGCCCGGAGTTTCCCGCGCGAGGACGGAGTGCTTGTCGCGGAGGAGTTGTTTTTTTAGCTCGTTGACGTTTTCGAATTTTCTTTCTCCCCTGACGCGGTCGAGGAGGTGGAGGGTGATGGCGTCGCCGTAGATGTCCCGGTCAAAGTCGAAGAGGTGCGCCTCGATGGAGAGGCGTCCCGCGGTGCTGACGGTCGGGCGCGTGCCTACGTTTAACATTCCCCGGTATAGTTCACCTGCCGCTGTGGCCTCGATGGCGTAGACGCCGGGGGCGGGGAGGAGTTTGCGGTCGTCGTCGAGGCGGAGGTTGGCGGTGGGGAAGCCGATTTGCCGCCCGACGTGTTCCCCCGGGACGACGGTCCCCGTTAGCGGGTAGCGGTAGCCGAGGAGCTCGTTGGCGAGGTGGACGTTCCCGGTGAGGAGGGCGTCGCGAATCCTGGTGGAGCTGACGCCGGCGCCGAGGGTCTCGACGAGGGGTTGCCGCGCGAGGATGAAGGCGTGTTCGTCGGCGAGGCGCCGGAGATTCTCGTGGTTTCCCGCCCTTCCCCTGCCGAGGCGGTGGTCGTGGCCGACGACGAGCGCCTGGATGCCGACCGTGTCGACGAGGAGGTGCTTGACGAAGGCGTCGTACTCGACTTGCCCGGTTTCCCGGGTGAAGGGGAGGATGACGAGGCGATCGACGCCGCGTTGTTCGAGGAGGGCGGTTTTCTCGGCGAGGGTGGAGAGTATTCCCGGCTTTCGCTCCATCGGGTAGAGGATCTCCCGCGGGTGGGGATCGAAGGTGATCACGACGGATTGCCCGTCCAGTTCACGGGTGACGGCGAGGAGTGTCTCGAGGAGGGCGTGGTGTCCGCGGTGCACGCCGTCGAAGCTCCCGATGGTGACTACCGGGCGGTGGATGGCGCTTTTTTTTATCCCGTGGTGGGTGATCATGTGTTGCCGCGGGGGGTATGGTTATTCACATTTGCTCATGCCGCAGTCCTTGCAGGTGATGCATCCTTCCTCGTAGACGACGGTGGTGGATCCGCAGTTCTCGCAGGGGGTGCTGTTGGAGACTTCGGTGCCGTCGGGGACGAATTTCCTGAGGGCGCGTTCGACGCCGTTTTTCCAGGTGTTGATGTTCTCGTTGTCGAATTCCATCGCCCCGACGAGTTCGATGACTTGGGGGATGGGCATGCCGTAGCGAAGGACGCCGGAGATGAACTTGGCGTAGTTCCAGAATTCTTTGTTGAACTTGTAGGATAGGCCCTCGACGGTGGTCTTGAAGCCGCGCTTGTTGGAGAACTGGAAGTCGTAGCGGCTGTTGCCGTCCTCGTTGGTGTTTTTGACGATTTTCCCGTCGCTGACGGCTTTCGGCAGCATGATGCCTTCCTCGTCGTCGGCGATGCCGGTGAAGATCTCGTAGGGTTGTCCCTCGTAGAGGCCAATGAAGGCGATCCATTTTTCCTTGTTGTTTTGGAAGCGGACGACCTCGGCTGCGAGTTCCCTGGGGCGTTTCGAGGGCATGGTTGTTTCTTTTTTGCCGGAGGTGCCGACGAGTACCCCGGCGCGCGAGCCTTCCCGGTAGACGGTGCAGCCCTTGCAGCCGCTTTTCCATGCCTCGACGTATAGTTTCCCGACGAGTTCCTCGGTGGCTTCTTCGGGCAGGTTGACGGTAACGCTGATGGAGTGGTCGACCCATTGCTGGACGCGCCCTTGCATGCGTACCTTGGCGAGCCAGTCGATGTCGGTGGAGGTGGCGAGGTGGTAGGGGGATTGCCGGACGAGCTCCTTGAGTTCCTCGTCGGAGTATTCTTTCCGGGTGTCGTGCCCGTTCTTTTCCATCCAGACGGTGAACTTGTGGTGGAAGACGAGGAACTCCTCGTAGGAGTCGCCGGTCTCGTCGGTAAAGGCGACTTGCACGTTTTTATCGTTCGGGTTGACTTTCCTGCGTCGCTTGTAGACGGGCATGAAGACGGGTTCGATCCCGGAGGTGGTCTGCGTCATGAGGCTGGTGGAGCCGGTGGGGGCGATGGTGAGGCAGGCGATGTTTCTTCTCCCGTGCCGCGCCATGCGATCGTACATCGCGGGATCGGCTTCGCGGAGGCGGGCGATGAAGGGGTTGTCTTTTTCCCTCCCGGCGTCGTGTATCTTGAAGGCGCCGCGGTCGATGGCCAGCTCTACCGAGGCGTCGTAGGCGGCAATCGCGAGGCGCTTGTGGACGTCCACGGAGAACGCGACGGCCTCGTCGCTTCCGTATCTCATGCCGAGGGCGGCGAGCATGTCTCCCTCGGCGGTGATGCCGACGCCGGTACGTCTTCCTTCTTTTGCTTTCCTCCTGATGCGTTTCCAGAGGCGCGTCTCGACGCCTTTGATCTCGTCGTCTTCCGGGTCCTGGTCGATCTTCTCGAGGATCGCGTCGATCTTCTCCAGCTCGAGGTCGATGATATCGTCCATGATCCGTTGTGCCAGGCGGACGTGTTTTTCAAAGAGGGAGTAGTCGAACGCGGCCCGCGGCGTGAAGGGTTCGTTCACGTAAGAGTAAAGGTTGATCGCCAGCAAGCGGCAGGAGTCGTACGGGCAGAGGGGGATCTCCCCGCAGGGGTTCGTGGAGACGGTCTTGTAGCCCAGGTCGGCGTAACAATCCGGGACGCTCTCGCGGATGATCGTGTCCCAGAAGAGAATTCCGGGTTCGGCGGACTGCCACGCGTTGTGGACGATCTTTCCCCACAACTCGGCGGCCTTGACGCTTTTCTCGTACTTCGGCTCGTCGGAGTACACGGGGTATTTCTGGAGGTATTCCATGTCATTGATGGCCGCGTTCATGAACTCGTCGTCGATTTTCACGGAGATATTCGCGCCGGTGACCTTTCCTTCTGTCATTTTGGCGTCGATGAAGCTCTCGGAGTCGGGGTGATTGATGGAGACGCTAAGCATGAGCGCGCCTCGGCGCCCGTCTTGCGCGACTTCCCTCGTGGAATTGGAGTATCGTTCCATGAACGGGACGATGCCGGTGGAGGTGAGTGCCGAGTTTTTCACGGGGGATCCTTTCGGGCGGATGTGCGAGAGGTCGTGCCCCACGCCGCCTCTCCGTTTCATGAGCTGTACTTGTTCCTGGTCGACTTTCATCACGCCGCCGTAGGAGTCCGACGCGCCCTCGTGCCCGATCACGAAGCAGTTCGAGAGGGAGGCGATCTGGTACTCGTTACCGATGCCGGTCATCGGGCCTCCTTGCGGGACGATGTACTTGAAGCCTTCGAGCAGCCCGAAGATTTGTTCCTCGTTCAGCGGGTTTTTGTAATGTTTCTCGACGCGCGCGATTTCCGCGGCGAGCCGGTGGTGCATGTCGTTCGGGTTCAACTCGAAGATGTTCCCGTACGAGTCCTTCAGCGCGTACTTGCTTACCCACACCTGCGTGGCGAGTTTATCTCCCTTGAAATACTCGAGGGTACTGTTAAACGCTTCTTCCTGCGTGTACGTTTTTTTCTTGTTTTCCCTTGTTTTCTTGTTTCCTTGTTCGGTCCGGGTGATTGTTTCTTCCATGAGCGTGTCTTATTTTTTTGGATTTGTTTTAGCACCCCGCGAAGCTATGGAAAAAACATTTTATAGAAAATTTTCCGGGCACATTTCTCGGAAGTTTTCCATTTTATTTTGTAACACGCTGACTTCAACGCGTGTCAATTCCCGCCGGGTGGTGAAAAGTTTCCCGAACGAGAAACCGGAGAGCGGGAGCGGTCGCGATAAAATGTAAAAGCGGTACACGAAGCCGCCGGTCACGGCTACCTTCCCGCGGCGCTACCGGTAGACGGGGGCGGGGGAGAGGGCGTGATGCTCGCCGCCGCCGGCGCCCGCGTGAAATTCGCGGCACTAAAGTTTTGAATCTACCGCGAAAGCGTTACATTCGCGGCACGATTGCCCTATGGTGTAACGGTAGCACTACAGATTCTGGTTCTGTCTGTCTGGGTTCGAATCCTAGTGGGGCAACAAACCACCTTAACATCTCCCGGCGGGCCGACCGCCCCTCCCCCCTTCCCTTCCCTTGCTGTTACCGAACGCGTTCCCGCCGCGGGACGCTACCCTCGCCCCGTCGTCGCCGCTCGCCGCCGGGCGAAAAAAGCCACCCCCGCGGCCTTCTTTAACCGGAATTCGCTACATTCGCGAGCGTGTCCCGGCGGCGGGGCACGATAACTTTACACGAACATGGAAATCTTGGACCAGTTAGTAGACATTTTTCTTCACCTCGACGTTCACCTCTCCGCGCTGGTGCAGCGCCACGACACGTGGGTGTACGCCATCCTCTTCGCGGTCATTTTCTGCGAGACCGGCCTCGTCGTCACCCCCTTCTTGCCCGGCGACTCCCTCCTCTTCGTCGCCGGGGCGCTGGCCGCCACGACGCGCTCCCTCGACGTGCACGCGCTCGCCCTGCTCCTCTCGTGCGCCGCCATCCTCGGCGACGCCGTGAACTACACCGTCGGCATGTTCCTCGGCAAGAGACTCTTCCGGGACCCCTCGTCGAGGATATTCCGCCAAAAGTACCTCGACAAGACGCGCGCCTTCTACGAGCGGCACGGCGGCAAGACGATCATCCTCGCGCGCTTCGTCCCGATCGTCCGCACCTTCGCCCCGTTCGTCGCCGGGATGGGTCGCATGACCTACCGGCGCTTCGTCCTCTTCAACGTCGCGGGGGGATGCGCCTGGTGCGCCATGTTCCTCTACGCCGGCTTCCTCTTCGGGGAGATGCCCGTCGTGAAGCGCAACCTGGAAATCTTAATGCTGGCGATCATCCTTATATCCCTCCTGCCGGTGCTCGTCGAGATCGCCCGCGCGCGCCGCGGCAGGGGCAGCGCCAAAACCGTGTAACCCGTTCACGTGACGAGTCACCTTCTAAAAAAAGCAACAAAACGTAACAAGTAAACAAACAACATGCAACCAAACGCCCTCTCCTGGATCGCCTTCATCGCCTTCGTCCTCGTCATGCTACTGCTCGACCTCGGCCTCTTCCACCGCCGCGACAAGGAGATGAACGTCAAAACCGCCCTCGCCTGGAGCGCCTTCTGGATCACCCTCGCCCTCCTCTTCAACGCCCTCGTCCTGGTCACCTCCGGCAGCGAGCGCGCCCTCGAATTCTTCACCGCCTACCTCCTCGAGAAATCCCTCAGCGTCGACAACCTCTTCGTCTTCATCCTCATCTTCGACTACTTCGCCATCGCCCCTCGCCACCAGCACCGCGTCCTCTTCTGGGGAATCCTCGGCGCCCTCGCCACGCGTGCCGCCTTCATCCTCGCCGGCGTGGCGCTCGTCACCCGCTTCGAGTGGATCATGTACCTCTTCGGCGCCTTCCTCCTCTACACCGGCGCCCGCGTCGCCCGCGGCAAATCCGGCGACGACTTCGACCCCGGCAAAAACCTCATCATCCGTGCCTTCCGCCGCCTCCTCCCCGTCGCCACCGACAACCCCGCCGCCCGCTTCTTCACCCGCGTCGACGGTCGCCTCCACGCCACCACCTTCCTCCTCGCCCTCCTCTTCATCGAGGTCTCCGACCTCATCTTCGCCGTCGACTCCATACCCGCCGTACTCTCCGTCTCCAACGACACGTTCATCGTCTTTACCTCCAACATCTTCGCCATCCTCGGCCTGCGCTCCCTCTACTTCGCCCTCAACGGCATCATGCGATACTTCCACTACCTCAACCACGCCCTCGCCGGCATCCTCTCCTTCATCGGCCTCAAAATGTGCGTCAACGAGCTGTCGCGCGACCTCTCCCTCTCCTTCCACGTCTCCAACCTCGCCTCCCTCGCCGTCATCGTCACACTCCTCGCCGCCGCCATCATCGCCTCCATCCTAAGGAAAAAGGCCGGGAAAGAATAACCCGCCGGCCTCTTTACACCCCCCACCTTCCCTACTGCCTCCGCCGGCTTCCCTACTGCCGGCGCCGGCATTATCTATACCCGCTCCACCTTTATCTATACTCCCCTCACCTTTATCTATACCTACCCCGTCTCCGCTACTGCCTCCGCCATCGTCTTTACTGCCTCCGTCGTCAGCGCTACTGCCTCCGCCGTCGTCTTTACTGCCTCCGCCGTCGTCTTTACTGCCTCCGCCGCCGTCTTTACTGCCTCCGCCGTCGCCGCTATTGCCTCCGTCGCCGCCGCTACTGCCTCCGTCGTCAGCGCTACTGCCTCCGCCGCCACCGCTACTGCCTCCGTCGTCGTCTTTACTGCCTCCGTCGTCGTCTTTACTGCCTCCGTCGTCGCCGTTACTGCCTCCGTCGTCGCTGCTACTGCCTCCGTCGTCGTCTTTACTGCCTCCGCCGTCGTCTTTACTGCCTCCGTCGTCAGCGCTACTGCCTCCGTCGTCGTCTTTGTCTCCTTTCCCGCCGTCTTTGTCTCCTTTCCTACCATCTTTGTCTCCTTTCTCACCGTCTTTGTCT
>JAIRKS010000101.1 GCA_031259905.1 Odoribacteraceae bacterium | reverse complement strand
CAACTTGCGTCGCAAGTTGCGCGACTTGCGTCGCAAGTTGCGCGACATTTCACGAGCATCGGGCGATTTTCGGGGAGCACCGGGGAATTTTCGGGGAGCACCGGGGAACTTTCGGGGAGCGTCGGGCGACGGACGGGGCGTGCCGGAGGATCGCGTCGCGACGTTCCCCGTTCACGCGGGGGGAACGAGAGACGCGCGGTTGGCGGTAGGTTAACGCCCGGCCGGTACAGGGGAAACGGGAAAAATCATGTATATTTGCCTGGAATATTTAATACTGCTCTTATGAAAAAAACACGTTTCTTTTTACTGTTGATCCCCGTGCTGACGGGGATGATCCTGGCGAGTTGCCGGGCCGGTGATGATAAATCACATTACCGGGCCATTCCCGCGAACGCGGAGATGCTCTACTCCGTCCGCCTGGAGACGATCCTGGAGAAGTCGGGCCTGGGCGAGAAGCTCGCGAACAAGGCGGATACCCCGCGGGGCGTGGCCGGTATCCTGAAAAACAAGGGGTCGCTGGGGGTTGATCTCGACGACCTGCTCTTCTTCTTCGTCGAGGAGCCGGGATCGCCTTTCCCGCGGACGGGGTTCGTCGCGCGGGTCATCAATCGCGCGAAGCTCGTGAAAACCCTGGGATTGCTGGAGGAAGACGGCCTGCTCTCGGTCGCGAAAAAAGACGACTACACCCTTGTCCTGTTCGACGGGCCGGGGCTATCGGTCGTGTTCAACGACAAGGTTGCCGTCGGGATGTACGATAACGGACGGGAAGGGGAGTTCGCCCGCGAGCTGCTCGTCCAGCCGGCGGAGAACAGCATCCTCTCGAACGGGCCGCTCGTCGAGGCCGCCTTCTCCGGCGATGAAGAGTTTGCCGGGTGCTTCAGCTTCGAGGCCATTTACAAGTACTCGCCCGTCGGGGACATAAATCTCCCCGGCATGGATGCCTTCTCGAAGCTCTTCGGGATCGTCAAGATCGGTTTCCCCGACGGCGCGGCGCGCCTCGAGGCGCGGGTGCTTATCGACTCGATTGCCTCGACGATCGGGAGGCCCGGTCGCCCCGCGACGCTCTCCCAGCTGGCTTACTTCCCGGCGTCGCCGATGTTCCTGGCGACCGGGACGCTGAACGGCGAGGAGTATTACAAGGTGGTGAGAACGTTGTTCTCCTTCGCCCCGGGCTTGTTCCTGCCGTCGTCCGGCGGGCGCCTTTCTTCCTCGCTCGACACCTTCAGGGAGGTGGCTGGGATGCTCTCCTCTATCGACGGGGACGTGACGTTCGGCATCATCCCCGGGATGCCCGTCCCCTCGTTGTTGCTCTGCGCCGGGGCGAAGGACACGCGCCTGCTGGAGGTGTTGAACAAGTACCTGTCGCGGGAATACCTGCCGGTCTCCGGGAGGACGGAGCTGTCGCCGGGTAGTTACCGCGTCGACATGGCTTTCCCCGGGCTGAGCCTCTATTACGGGGTGAAGGACGGGTTGTTCACGTTCACGAACGACGAGAAGCTTTTCCGGAACGTCGGCACGCCGCTCGCGGATTCTTACAAGAGTTCGTCGCTGGCCCGGAGGATTCCGCGGGACGCGTGCGGGTATTTCCTGCTCGATTTCCCGTCCGTGATACAGCCGTTGAGCTTGCTGGCCGGCATGTCGGGAGGGGGATCGATCCCGCCGGGAGTGGCCGAGGTGCTGTCGCGCTTGCGTTACCTGGAGGGGTACGTGGAGAGTGACGGCGGCATCGTGCTGCAGGTGGAGTTCACCGACCCGAAGACGAATGCCCTGAAGCTCATCGGGGACGCTATTGACTTTTGATCGCGACACGTGGAGAAGATCTCGCTGCAAGGGGTGCTCCCCCTCGTTTTTCACCAGAACCCGCCGGAAGGATCGGGGGTCTGGACGCGTGATGTCTCTTTCGCCAGGGGGAAGCTCTACCTGGTCGAGGCGGCGTCGGGGAGGGGGAAGACTTCCCTTTGCAGCTATCTCTACGGGGCGCGCGCGGATTATTCCGGGCGCATTTTCTTCGACGGGGAGGATGTCTCCCGCCTTTCTCCTGCCGCGTGGGGCGAGAGGCGACGCTTTTCGCTGGGGATGATTTTCCAGGGGCTGAGGCTGTTCCCGGAGTTGACCGCGATCGAGAATGTCCGGCTGAAAAACCGGCTGACCGGTTATCGCGATGAACGGTGGATTCGCGACGCGTTCGAGCGGCTGGGGATCGCCGACAAGATGGACGCTCCCGTGGCGAAGATCTCGTTCGGTCAGCAGCAGCGGGTGGCCCTCGCGCGGGGGCTGTGCCAGCCGCTTGATTTTCTCTTGCTGGACGAGCCGGTGAGCCACCTGGACGAGGGGAATAGCCGTCGTGCCGGGGAACTCCTGCTGGAGGAGGCCACGCGGGCGGGCTTCGGCGTTATTTCTACTTCTATCGGCAAGCATGTCGATTTGCCGTATCACCAAATTTTGCACCTGTGAATATTATTCGCGAGTTACTTCTCTACAAGCATGTCAGCTGGACGCAGTTGACGGGGTTCTTTATCGCCGGGCTGGCGGGCACGGGGATCGTGCTCTTCGGCGTGCAGGCGTGGGCCGACGTGCACCCGTTTTTTAGCCCGGACGACGGGTTTATACGGAAGGATTATATCGTGATCACGAAGAAGATAGACACGCGCGGGCTGCTCGACAGGCAGTCCACGCTCTTCTCCCCGGCGGAGCAGGAGGAGTTGCGTGCACGGCCTTTCACGGATCGCGTGGGGGCGTTCACGGCTTCCCGTTTCCAGGTCTCCGCCGGGGTCGAGGCGGGCGGCGCGGGGTTCGCCACGGAGATGTTCTTCGAGTCGGTGCCGGACGATTTCGTGGACGTGAAGTCCGATCGCTGGACGTTCTCCGGGGGTGACACCGAGATCCCGATCGTTATTCCGAGAAATTACCTGAATCTTTACAATTTCGGCTTCGCCCGGTCGCGCAACTTGCCGCAGATCTCCGAGAAGGTGATCGAGACGTTGCGCCTCTCGATCCGCGTCAACGGGAACGGGAGAAGCGGTCGCTACAAGGGGAGGATCGCCGGTTTCTCTAACCGCCTGAACACGATTCTCGTGCCGGAGGATTTCATGACGTGGGCGAACGACTATTACGGGAATCCCGCTACCGCCGCCGGGAATCCCGCCCGGCTGATCGTCGAGACGAGAAATCCCGCCGACAAGGAGATCGCCCGCTATTTCCAGGAACGGGGGTACGAGGCCGAGAACGATAAGCTGAACGACGGGAGCGTCGTGTGGTTCTTGAACTTGCTCACGACGTTCGTCGTCGGGATCGGCTTGTTGATTTGCGCGCTTGCCCTTTACCTGCTCACGATCTCGATTTACCTGGTTATCCAGAAGAATAGCGAGAAGCTGGAAACGCTCTCGCTGCTGGGGTACCGGGTGGGGGAGATCGCCGCTCCTTACGAGGGGCTTGTCGTGGTCGTGAACACGGTGGTGGCGGCGCTGGCGGTGGGGGGGACGTTCGTTGCCCGCTCTTTTTATATCCCTTTCCTGACGAGGATATGGCCGGAGTTTTCTCCCGGTAATTTTTTCCCGGCGTTGCTTTGCGGGGTGTCGCTTTTCCTGCTGGTCTGCTTGTTGAATATCGTTGCCGTCCGCGTCCGCGTCCGGAAGATCAACGAAAAGCGATGAAGGCGTGGGCGCTTGTGTTCGCGTGCTTGACGCGCTTGCCCTGGTCGCGCGCGATGGCTTTCCGGAAAAAAATAGTTACCTTTGCCGCGAAAGAATGAAATGGTTCCGTAGTTCAATGGATAGAATGAAGGATTCCGGTTCCTTTGATTGGGGTTCGAGTCCCCACGGGACTACTTGATTAAGTACTGGTGGCGTAATCGTGAGGATATTGGCGGTTTGCTTTATGAAGAGACTCCTCAAGCATTGCCGTAATGTTGCCATTCAAGACTTCGTGATTTTAGTATTGCCATAATCATTCCTACTATTTACCCTCTCAAATCGATTTTATTTCCTTTTCCAGGAACTTTTTGTATTGTTTAAACATAAAGTCATAGAATACCGACGTGTTGTCCGTTTCCCTCGCTTTTTCCAATGCCTGAATGTAAGAAACACGGTTGCTTCTATACACGTGAAAAACAGGCAAGCCAAAGCCGTCCAGGATATAATTCATAAGCAGTCGGCTTGTCCGTCCGTTGCCGTCGGCAAACGGGTGTATGCTGACAAATTGATAGTGCGCGTGAAAAGCCGCCTCGCATTTTTGTTGAAAGGTTTTTGCTCCTGATACCCGCTTGTTTGTTTCCCGTACAAACGCTTCCATCAAGGCGGGTACCTCGGAATAATTTACAAATGTTCTCGCCCCCGCGTGAACGTTGACAAGCCGGTAGTCGCCGCGCGTGCTGTCAAATGTTCCTAACGCGGTGTTGTAGATGCCGCCCGTGTTCTTTACCATCATACCGCCGATTTCCTTGATAAATTGCCCGGTAAGCGGTTGTTTCTCGCTCGCTTTGTCGAGAGCATAAACTAGAGCCTTTTGATGGTCGATGATCATTTGTTGCTCGGTAAAGGGCTTGTTTTTAGCAGGTATATCCTGGTCGAGCAGGTTATAGACCTGCCCCTCGGTCAACGTGCTGCCCTCTATTGCCGTGCTGTGATACGTAATAGCATAGTAGGTAAATTTTTTCAGATCTACCTGTCCACGTGCTGCCTGCTGGTAGTCGGCAACCAGTTTTTCGAGTTTACTTATATTTTTCGTGTCCATTCCCGTGTTTTTTAAGACTAATTATTGAGATGTAATTGTCTTTAAATTCACCACAAAGGTGCAACAACGATTTGAGACCTCAAAAAATCCATGTAGTCTGACAAGTTGTACAGGGTGGTCCGCGCAACTTGCCAATGTAGTCTGGCAAGTTGTACAGGTGGGTCCGCGGAGATGGCAGACCGGTCCGCGGAGATGGCAGACTGGTCCGCGGAGATGGCAAACGGGTCCGCGGAGATGGCAGACGGGTCCGCGGAGATGGCAGGCGAGTCCGCGGAGATGGCAAACGGGTCCGCGGAGATGGCAGGCAAGTCCGCGGAGACGGATGTTTTACTACTTTCGCGAGGTAAATAACATGACATGAATACACGAGATTTGGGCGAGAACCCGTTATTAACAGAGAGCGCGATGCCGTACCAGGCGCCGGCGTTCGACAAGATTCGCGTGGAGCATTTCGAGCCGGCCTTCGAGGCGGCTATCGCGCTGGCACGCGCGGAGGTAGAACGCGTGGCCAACGCGACGGAGGAAGCCACGTTCGAGAACACGATCGTGGCGTTGGAAAGGAGCGGCGAACTGCTGGAAAGCGTGTCCGCGATCTTTTTCAACTTGAACTCCGCCGCGACCAGCGAGCGGATGCAGGAGGTAGCCTGTCGCGTATCGCCGGCGCTGGCGGCTTTCCGTCACGAGGTGCACGCGAACCGGGCGCTCTTCGCGCGGGTGAAGCAGGTGCACGACGGGCCGGCGCCGGGCGGGGCGGAAGAACGCGCGCTGTTGGAGCGGACGTGGCGCTCCTTTATCAACGGGGGGGCGAACGTTGAAGGGCCGGCGCGGGAGCGTTTAAAGGAGATCGCCGTCGAGTTGTCGCGGCTGTCGCTCCGCTTCGAGCGGCTGGTGCTGGCCGACACGAACGCGTTCACGCTGCACGTGACCGACGAGGCGGGTCTCTCCGGCTTACCCGGCGGCGCGCGCGCGGCGGCGGAGGAGGAGGCCGCGGCGAGAGGGCTGGAAGGATGGATCTTCACGCTTCACGAGCCGAGTTACGCCCCCTTCATGAAGTACGCCGACGACGCCGCGGCGCGGGAGAAGATGTACCGGGCACGCGCCTCGCGTGGCGCTCGCGGGAACGAGAACGATACCGCGGAGGTGATCCGGCAGATTACCGCGTTACGCCTCGAGAAGGCGCGCGTGCTCGGGCACGATAGCCACGCGGCGCGCGTGCTCGTTGACCGGATGGCGGGTAGCCCGGGGACGGTGAATCGCTTCATCGACGAGCTGTTGTCGCCCGCGCTCGCCGTCGCCAGGGAGGAGCTGCGGGAGGTGTCCGCTAGCGCGTCGGCGGAGTTGCAGGCGTGGGACTGGAGTTATTATGCCAACAAGCTGAAACGCGAACGGTTCGCGATCGACGACGAGATGACGCGTCCCTATTTCCAGCTGGAGCGCGTGCAGGCGGGAATCTTCGACCTCGCGCGGCGGCTGCACGGGATCACGTTCCACGCGTCGCCCGTGCCGGTCTACCACGACGAGGTCCGTTGTTTCGAGGCGCGCGCGGCCGACGGCTCTTTCCTCGCGTTGCTTTACCTGGACTATTTCCCGCGCGAGAACAAGGAGGGCGGGGCGTGGATGACGAACTTCCGGGAACAGGCGGGGGAGCGGCGACCGCTGGTGTCGATCGTGATGAACCTCACGCGTCCCGCCGGCGGGAAGCCCGCGTTGTTGTCGTTCGACGAGGTGACGACGTTCCTCCACGAGTTCGGGCACGCGCTCCACGCCATGTTGAGCCGGTGCGCGTACGTGTCGACTTCCGGGACGAATGTCTACCGTGATTTCGTGGAGCTGCCCTCGCAGATCATGGAGAACTGGGCGCTGGAAAAGGAGTGGCTGGACACGTGGGCCGCGCATCACGAGACGGGCGCGTGTATCCCGCGCGAGCTGGTCGAAAATATCCGGCGCTCGAGCCGCTTCGCGAGCGGGTACGCGTGCTGCCGGCAGCTGGGGCTGGCGATGATCGACATGGCGTGGCACACGATCACGCGTCCCGTCACGGGATCTATCGTCGATTTCGAGCGTCGCGCGTCGCGACGCGTCGCGTTATTCCCGCCGGTGCCGGGCACGTCCGTTTCCGCTGCCTTCACGCACGTTTTCAGCGGGGGGTACGCCGCCGGGTACTACGGTTACAAGTGGGCGGAGGTGCTGGATGCCGACGCGTTCTCGCTCTTCAAGCGTCGCGGGATCTTCGACGAGGCGACGGCCACCGCTTTTCGCGAGCATATCCTCGAGAAGGGCGCTTCGGAGCACCCGATGACGCTCTACAAGCGATTCCGCGGCGCGGAACCCTCGGTGGACGCCCTGCTGGAACGAGAGGGCTGGAGGTGACCGGCACGAAAAAAAGAGAGACCCCGCTCGCGCGGGGTCCCGGTCAAAACGCGTGGTTCGCGTAGAAACTATAAAGGGTACTCATCAAAAGCGTAAAGGATGGTCGAGAGGTATCGTTCGCCCGTGTCCGGGAGAATGACGACCACGTTTTTCCCCTCGTTCCCGGGGCGCGCGGCGACATCCGCGGCGGCGGCGGCGGCGGCTCCCGACGATATTCCTACCAGCAATCCCTCGGTTTTGGCTAACTCGCGGCTCGCGCGGATAGCGTCATCGTTCGAGACGGTCATCACCTCGTCGATGACGGCGCTATGGTAATTGCGCGGGACGAACCCGGCGCCGATGCCTTGTATCTTGTGCGGGCCGGGCGCCCCGCCGGAGAGGACGGGGGAGTCCGCCGGCTCCACGGCAATGACCTGCACGGCGGGTTTCAGCTCCTTGAGACGTTTCCCGGTGCCACTCACGGTGCCGCCCGTGCCGACCCCGGCGACGAGGATATCGACCTGCCCGTCGGTATCTTCCCAGATCTCGCCCGCGGTCGTGTGGTAATGCACCTCCGGGTTGGCGGGATTATCGAACTGCTGGAGGATAACCGCTCCCGGCGTCTCCTCGCGGAGGGCCTCGGCGCGGGCGATAGCGCCCTTCATCCCCTCGGCGCCGGGCGTGAGCACGAGATTCGCGCCAAGCGCCTTGAGGAGGTTGCGGCGTTCGAGGCTCATGGTCTCCGGCATCGTGAGGACGAGATGGTAGCCCTTGGCGGCGGAGACGAAGGCCAGCCCGACGCCGGTGTTCCCGCTGGTAGGCTCGATGATGGTGTCGCCGGGATGCAAGATCCCTCGCGCCTCCGCGTCCTCGATCATCGAGAGGGCGATGCGGTCTTTCACGCTGCCAGCCGGGTTAAAGTACTCGAGCTTGGCGATCAGGCGCGCGACGGTGGCGCGCGATTTACTGTACGAGGATAACTCGAGGAGGGGGGTGTTGCCGACGAGTCCCGTCAGCCGGGGGTAGATTCTTGCCATGCGTGATTGTTTTATTGTTTCTCGCGAAGATAGGGGGGGAGGCGCTCCCCGCGCAATCGCATGTTTGTGGTATTTCGGGCATTGTCGCCGCGCGGGATCGCGTTATTGTGATACTTTCGCGGGAAACATAACGCGAAACGACATGGCACGTTCCTTCATATTAGCCGATAACCAGTACATCACGCGCGTGGGCGTCACCGCGTTGCTCGAACGGGCGACCTTGACGCGAGTGATCGAGAAAGCCGCCTCGCCCGTGGAGCTGATGGGCGCGCTGGCACGTCACCCGGACGCGGTGGTCGTGCTGGATTACACGCTGTTCGGTTTCACGGACGTCCAGATGATGAACGTGAACTTGAAGTATCGCCAGTCGTTGTGGGTGCTTTTCTCGGACGAGCTGTCGCGGGGATTCCTCCGCCAGGTGCTTCTCTCCGGGCAGCGGTTCAGCGTGGTCATGAAGACCGACACGGAGGAGGAGATCGTCGGCGTCCTGACGGCGGCCGCGCGCGACGAGATCTGCCTCTGCGACTATGCCGGTCGCCTGCTTGCCGAGGGCGTCCCGTCGCGGGAGCCTCCCGCCGGGCTGACGGCGAGCGAGCGAGCGGTGCTGTACGAGATCGCGCTCGGCAAGACGACGAAAGAGATTGCCTTTGAACAATGCCTCAGCTTCCACACGATCAATACCCATCGCAAGAACATCTTCCGTAAACTCGGCGTGAATAACGTCCACGATGCCATCAAGTATGCCCTCCGTGCGGGCATCATCGACGTGGCGGAGTATTGCATCTGACATGGATATTATATCCCCAGCCCGTCGGTGAATCCCCGCGTGGCTCTCCGCTGCACGACGCGCGAGTGCGGCGGGACGTCTCGCGTTTGCCAGATATTCCCCCCGATAATCGAGTCGTGCCCGATGGTGACGCGTCCCAGGATCGTGGAATTGGAATAGATGATCACGTTGTCCTCGATGACGGGGTGCCTCGGCACGTTTGCCGGCAGCCCCTCGCTGTCGAGCGTGAAACTCTTCGCGCCCAGCGTCACCCCCTGGTAGAGGCGGACGCGATTCCCGATGATGCAGGTCTCGCCGATAACGACGCCGGTGCCGTGGTCGATACTGAAATACTCGCCGACGCGCGCGCCGGGGTGGATGTCGATACCGGTATCCGAGTGGGCCAGCTCCGTGATCACCCGCGGCAGGAGCGGCACGCCCAGCAACAACAGTTCGCGTGCCACGCGGTAATGGGTCATCGCCCGGATGGCCGGGTAACAACAGATCACCTCGGCGACGCTCGTGGCGGCGGGATCTCCCTCGCGCACGGCCCTGACGTCGGTGGAGAGCACCCGCCTGATCTCCGGCATTCGCTCGATGAAGGCGATAGCCGTCGACGAGTCCCCTGGCGTCTCGTCGCTGAAGCGGGTACAGGCGCGCACCTGCTCGTCGAGCAAGAAGTGGAAGCGTTTCACGCGCGCCTCCGCGTCTTGTCCCTTATCGTCGAAGAAGCCGGGGAAGAGGAGCGTCTTCGCCAGCTCCATCATCTCCCTCGTGGTCTCTACATCCGGCAGGGCGCGGGTTGGGCGGGGGATAAAGGGGATGTTGCCCTCGTCGCCGGCGAGTGCCTTGGCGGCGGCTTTCAGTCTACTGGTAAGCGTGTCCATACGCGTGGATTATCTCTTGCATTCCTTGATGATCTCGTCCAGCAGGCGCGACGCTCCTATCCTGAAGCGGCGCGGCGCGAGCCAGTCCTCTCCCAGCTCGTGCCGGACGATCGTCATGTACGCGACGGCCTCTCCCGGGCTGGCGATCCCCCCGGCGACCTTGATGCCCACCTTCCTGCCCGTCCGGTCGTGGAACTGCCGGAGCGCCTCGCACATCACGCGTACCGCGGCGGGCGTCGCGCCTACCGGCGTCTTCCCCGTCGAGCTTTTCACGAAATCCACCCCGGCGCGCGCGGCGATCAGCGTGGCGCGGAAAATCGCTTCGCTCTCTTTCAGCTCTCCCGTCTCGATGATCGCCTTTAACGTGACGTCGGGGCAGGCCTGACGCGTGGCGAGAAGCTCGTCGTGCACCTGCTGGTAATTCTTCTCCAGCACCTCTCCCGCCGGGATCACCACGTCGATCTCCTCCGCCCCCGCCTCGATAGCGCACCGGCACTCGAGCAGCTTCACCCGCGCGAACGTCCCCGCCGACGGGAAGCCTCCTGCCACGACGCCCGTCCGGATCGAGGAGTTAGACAGGCATTCCCGCGCCACCCCGGCAAAACGGGGGTACACGCAGACGGACGCCACGTCCGGCAGCCCGTGTTTTTTCAACTTTTCCCTCAGCGTCGCGATCTTCGCGGCCAGCGACGCGCCCGTGTCCGTGGCCTCGAGCGAGGTATAATCCATGCAGGAGACGATCTCCTCCCTGCTGTACGCGATCCTGTCGCGACCGGGAACGGGCGCGAGCTTCGTCTCGTCGCGGTGATAAGAAAACAGTTCGTTTAGTATGTCCATTTCAAGTATTTAAGATGCGTGGCCACCCGGCCGCCCGCGAAACTACAATAAATATCCGCGCCTCGTGCCGGAATGCGCCCCGGAATATTTACTTTTGGATAGTCAAATCAACCACGAATTACACGCGAAAAATATGGCGAAGGCTCAAGGGGGACAAACCCCGCTCATGCAACAGTACTACGCGGCGAAGGCGCAATACCCCGACGCGCTCCTGCTCTACCGGATGGGAGATTTCTACGAGACGTTCGGGGAAGACGCTGTCACCGCCGCGCGAATCCTCGGGATCACCCTCACGAAACGCTCGCACGGGTCGCCCGGCACCGTGGAGCTGGCCGGCTTCCCGCACCACGCGATCGACACGTACCTCCCGAAGCTCGTGCGGGCAGGACAACGGGTGGCCATCTGCGAGCAACTCGAGGACCCGAAGAAGTGCGGCAACAGGCTCGTCAGGCGGGGCATCGTCGAGTTAATCACCCCGGGGCTATCCTACGACGCCGGGGCCTTCGAGAATGCCGGCAACGTCTTCCTCGCCTCCGTCTTTCCCGACAAGAACGTCGCCGGCCTCTCCCTCCTTGACCTCTCCACGGGGGAATTCTTCGTCACGGAGGGAAGCGCCGCCGCCGTCGAGAAGATACTGAACAGCTTCCAGCCGCGGGAGGTACTCTTCCCGAAGGGGATGGAACAGGAATTCGCCGCGCTCTCCGGCACGAAATACTACACCTACCCCGTGGAACCGTGGTTCTTCGACATCTCCTCGGCCGAGGACCGCCTCAAGAAACACTTCGACGTCACCTCCTTGAAGGGCTTCGGCATACAGGCCCTCCCCCGCGGGATCGCGGCGGCAGGCTCCGTCCTCTCTTACCTTGACCTGACGCGCCACGACATGGTGGGGCACGTCACCTCCATCTCCCGCCTCGACGAGGCAGACCACCTCCTGCTCGACCGCTTCACGTTGCGCAACCTCGAGGTGCTCGACCCGTTGCACGCCGGCGGCACCTCGCTCGTCGACGTGGTCAACCGCGCCGTCACGCCGATGGGCCGCCGGGCGTTATACCGCTGGCTGGCCATGCCGCTCAAGTCGCCGGACGCGATCAACGAGCGCCTCGACGTCGTCGAAACCCTCGCGCGGGACGACGGGACGAGGGAAGCCCTCGGGACGCTCCTCCGGGTGATCGGCGACCTCGAGCGGCTCGCCTCGAAGATCGCCGTGGGGAGAATCACGCCCAGGGAGATGGTGCAGTTAAAGGTAGCCCTCCGCGGGATAGCCCCCCTCCGGGAACTCTGCCTGTCCACGGGCAACCCCGTGCTGGCCAGCTGGATGGAACAGCTCGACGACTGTAACGCACTCTCCGGCGAGATCGCCACGCGCCTCAACGAGAACGTCCCCGCGCTCCTCGGCAAGGGCGGCGTCATCGCGTCCGGCGTCAGCGCCGAGCTGGACGAGCTGAGGGAAATGCTCGTGCACGGCAAGGAGATGCTCGCCCGGATGCAACAGCGCGAAATAGAAAGCACCGGCATCCCCTCCCTGAAGATCAACTACAACAACGTCTTCGGCTACTTCATCGAGGTCACGAAAACAAACGTCTCCCGCGTCCCCGCCAACTGGATTCGCAAGCAAACCCTCGCCAACGCCGAGCGCTACATCACCCCGGAGCTAAAGACCTACGAGGAGAAAATCCTCGGCGCCAACGAACACGTCCTCGCGCTGGAAGGCACGTTGTACACCGAACTCCTCCACCTCGCCGCCGCCAGCGTCAAGGAAATACAGGCGAACGCCCGCGTCATCGCCCGCGTCGACGCGCTCCTCTCCTTCGCCATCGTCTCCGTGGCTCACGACTACTGCCGCCCCGTCATCGACGACTCCTTCGAGATCGACATCCGCGCCGGCAGGCACCCCGTCATCGAGCGACAAATGCCCCCCGGCGAGAGCTACGTCGCCAACGACCTTTACCTCGACAACGAACGCCAGCAGATCATCATCATCACCGGCCCCAACATGGCCGGCAAGTCCGCCCTGTTGCGCCAGACGGCCCTCATCGTGATCCTCGCCCAGGCCGGCTGCTTCGTGCCGGCACGCTCGGCCCGCCTCGGTTACCTCGACAAGGTCTTCACGCGCGTCGGCGCCTCCGACAACATCTCCCTCGGCGAGTCCACCTTCATGGTCGAGATGAACGAGGCGGCGAGCATCCTCAACAACATCTCCGACCGCAGCCTCGTCCTCTTCGACGAGCTGGGCAGGGGAACCTCCACGTACGACGGCATCTCGATCGCGTGGGCCATCGTCGAGTACCTGCACGACCACCCCCGCCACCGCGCCCGCACGCTCTTCGCCACCCACTACCACGAGCTGAACGAGATGGAACGATCCTTCAACAAAATCAAAAACTTCAACGTCTCCGTCCGCGAGGTCGACGGCAAGATCGTCTTCCTCCGCGCGCTCGTCGAGGGAGGCTCGAACCACTCCTTCGGCATACAAGTCGGGAGAATGGCCGGCCTGCCCCCCTCCGTCATCCACCGCGCCAACGAGATCCTCGCGCGGCTCGAGGGCGACAAGGACAAGAACGACGCCCTCGACAAGAACGTCTCCCGCGTCGCCGCCTCCCGTGCCGGCATGCAACTCTCCTTCTACCAGCTCGACGACCCCGTCCTCGCCCGCGTACGCGACGAGATCGCCGGCCTCGACATCAACGCCCTCACCCCCCTCGAGGCCCTCAACAAGCTCAACGAGATCAAACGCGTCGCCGGCGCGTAATCCCACCGGAAGCCCTCGAATACCGGCGCCTCCCCCGCCGTCTTGAACAACGCCCCCGTCATCTACGCTAGACAAAGCAATGTCTACGCTAGACAAAGCAATGTCTACGCTAGACAGAGCAATGTCTACGCTAGACAGAGCAATGTCTACGCTAGACAAAGCAATGTCTACGCTAGACAAAGCAATGTCTACGCTAGACAAAGCTCTGTCGGCGGTAGACATTGTCCTGTCGGCAGCCGACATTGTCGCATCAAGGCGCGTTTGCCCTGGACGCCGGGGGCATCCTCGTTAAAAAACCCGGCGAAATGGCTACATTCGCGTTCATTCATCCATCCACCGACATGCTTCAAGAGATACAAGAAATCAATATCGACGAGTACACGTACGAGCTGCCGCCGGATCGCGTCGCCCGTTTCCCGCTGGATCGGCGCGAGGACGCTCGCCTGCTGGTGCTCGACGGGGGCGAGCCGCGCGAGAGCCGCTTCCGGGACGCGCCGGCGCTGCTTCGGGCAGGCGACACGCTGGTCTTTAACGACACGCGGGTCATCCACGCGCGGTTGTCGTTCCGCCGGGCGACGGGATCCCGCGTCGAGTTGTTTTGCCTCGAGCCGGCGTCTCCGGCGGGGCACGCGCGGAATCTCGCGGCGACGGGGACGTGCGACTGGTACTGCCTGGTCGGCAACGCGCGCCGCTGGAAAGGCGAGACGCTCGCGTGCCGTCCCGCGGCGGGCGGCGGGACGTGGACGTTGCGCGCCACGCGGGTAGAGCGTCGCGGCGAGACGTCGCTGGTACGCTTCGCGTGGGACGCGCCGCTTACCTTCGGCGAGGTGCTGGAGGCCGCGGGCGAGATCCCGATCCCCCCCTACCTGGCGCGGGAGGCGGTGGAGGAAGACCGGGAGCGCTACCAGACGGTCTACTCCCGGCACGACGGGTCGGTGGCCGCGCCGACGGCCGGCCTGCACTTCAGCGATGAGCTGCTGCGACGGGCGGGCGCGACGGGCGCAACGCTACAGTCGCTCACGCTGCACGTCGGCGCGGGCACTTTCAAGCCGGTAAAGGCGGCGAGGATCGGCGACCACCAGATGCACGCCGAACGCGTCTCGATCCCCCGTTCGCTCGTCGACCGGCTGCTTTCCGCCCCCCCCGGCGACACGATCGCCGTCGGGACGACCACGACGCGCTCCCTCGAGAGCCTCTACTGGACGGGCGTGAAGCTGCTCCTCGGCCTGCCCGCTTTCGACGACATCGGGCAGTGGGAGGCGTACTCGCTCCCCGGCGATTTCCCCGCGCGGGAGGCGCTGGAGGCCGTCGCCCGTCACCTCGACGCGACGGGGGAGATGACCTTGGAGACGCGGAGCGCGCTCGCGATCGTCCCCGGGTACACGTTCCGCGTGGTGTCGGGGCTGTTCACGAACTTCCACCAGCCGCGGAGCACGTTGTTGCTGCTCGTTGCCGCCGCCGTCGGCGAGCAATGGCGGCAGCTCTACGCTCGCGCCCTCGCGGACGGCTTCCGCTTCCTGAGCTACGGCGACGGTTGTTTCTTACGCGTCACCGGGAGGTAGATGGACGCGCTGGACTTCCCCCCCTTCGACTACCGCGTGAAAAAGGTAAACGGCAAGCTTTTTATCTTCGACCGGACGCGGGCGCGTTACGTGACGCTGACCCCGGAGGAGTGGGTGCGCCAGCACCTCGTGCACTTCCTGTCGGGGCACCTGGGCTACCCCGTGCAGCTCATCGCTGTGGAACAGGAGGTGGAGGTGCACGGGCTGCGCCGCCGCTTCGACGTGGTGTGCCACGACCGCCGCGGCGCCCCCCGCCTGATCGTCGAGTGCAAGGCGCCGGGCGTCCCGCTGACCGCCGCGACGCTCGATCAGGTCTTCCGTTACAATATTTCCGTTTCCGCCCGGCACGTGGCGATCACCAACGGCCGCGTGCACCTCTGCGGCGAGGTTATCGGCGACTCCTTCCGCCTGCTCCCCGGCTTCCCGCGCTACGCGGGAGACGAGTAAACTCCCGCGCCCGGTCTCGTGATACAAGCAAGCGCCGTGTCCTCGCCCGGTTTCACGGCAAGGAGCGGCGCTCCCGCGAACGATGCCTGGGCGGCGTTAGAAGTGGTACGCGCACGCTATCCCCACCTGTTTCCCGTCAAAGAACGGGCGGATGGTGATCCTCCCCCCTTGTTTCCCCGCGAGCGCGTCCTCGACGAGAGGGTAAATCCAGTAGGCGAGCCTGGCGTTCAATATGCCCAGGCCGGCGCCGGCGATGACGTCCCCCGCCCAGTGCTTGTTGTTGTAAACACGGCAGGCACCGGTGAATGCCGCCACGATGTATCCCGCGGCGCCGTACCAGGGGGAAACCTCCCCGTACTCTTGCCTCAGGAATTCCGCCCCCGCGAAGGCAACGGCGGTGTGCCCCGAGGGGAAGGAGTTTCGCGCCGACTTGTCTGGGCGTTCTTCCCGCGTGGTATACTTGAGCGCGTTGACCGACGTGACCGTGAAGAGGGTCGTGATCGCCAGCAGGTTGTTCCTATCCCTGGCGTCGTGCTTCCCCTTTATCCCGGAGAGGTCCAGCACGTAGACGGCGGCGGCGGGAAAGTACTGGGTGAAGTCGTTCGCTCGGATCTTCCCCGGCGGGTGCAGGATAATACCGTGCCCGATGGCGTGGTTTAAGAGGTGAACGCGGGAGGCCGCGATGGCTTCGATCGTCCCGTACGTCACGAACGCGACGGGGATGAAGAGTTGCCTGGAAGTGAAGGCAGGAAAGAACTTCCTCGCGTGATCGTCCCCCGCCGCCACGCGTGGGAAGAGCATCACGATGCACGTCAACGGGATTAACCGGGAGACGTGCCTGTAATAACGATAAGACATTGTTTTTGCAAATCACACTTTATACACACGCCGCGAATGTAAGGATTTATTCGCGCGGCACGCGGTGAAGGGAGAAAATAGTGGTACGTTCGCGGGAAATCAATCGAAAGTTATGAAAAAGATGATGTTTTTACTCGCTCTCGCGGCGACCGGTTGTCACGCGACGGCACAAGAGAACGATCGCGGGTATATCGTGAAGGTGGGAGACGCGGCCCCGGACGTCGAGTTGATCTCCCTCGACGGGACGAAACGACGGCTGAGCGCCGAGCGCGGGAAGGTCGTGATGCTGCAATTCACGGCGAGCTGGTGCGGCGTGTGTCGCCAGGAGATGCCGCACATCGAGCGGGACGTCTGGCTAAAGCACAAGGACAACCCCCGGTTCGCGCTGTACGGTATCGACCTCAAGGAGTCAAGGGAGGTGACTGAACGGTTCGCCGCCGAGATGAAGATCACGTATCCCCTGCTGCTGGACCCGGAGGGGAAGGCATTTTATTCCGTGGCAGCCCGCGGCGCCGGGGTTACCCGTAACGTTATCGTCGACAAGAAGGGGAACATCGCCTTCCTCACCCGGCTGTACGACGCGAAGGAGTTCGCGACGATGGTCGCGGTCATCGAGAAACTTTTGCAGGAGTAAGCGGGGAAGCCTCCCGCTCGATGTCGCCCTGGCGGGCGACGCGGGGATCTTTTGCCCCTGGCAGGAAATCCCGGTCTCCCGTGTTGCCTGGTTGTTTTGTAAAAAAAGGCGAGTTGCCCCGCCTTACATGTTTTCACAACGGAATAATCCTTATTGTGATTTGCTTCAGAATTTATTTTGCAAATGTAAATATATTTTTCCGTGTTGCAAAAATAAAAATTAGCTTTGCTCCAAATAAACAAAATAATTGAAAATGGAGAAAATACTAGGTTTAGATTTGGGGTCAAACAGCATTGGCTGGGCCTTGGTGGACAAGGACGACGAGAATAAATGGGTCGATATAAAAGGCTGCGGGACTCGTGTCATTCCCATGAACCAGGAGATCCTGGGGAACTTCGACGCGGGGAATTCGGTTTCACAGACAGCCGAGAGAACCGGGTTTCGCGGGGTGAGAAGATCGCGTGAACGGTATTTACTTCGCCGCGAACGGCTGCACCGCGTGTTACACGTGCTGGGGTTTCTTCCCGAACATTACATGCTGTTAATTGATTTTGAAAATTGTCCAGGTAAATTCGTGCAGGATACCGAACCGAAGTTACCGTGGAAGGAAACGCCAGGTGGTAAAATGGAGTTTTTGTTCCAGGACTCTTTCGACGAGATGCTGGCCGATTTTTCCGCGACCCAACCGCGCCTGCTATCCGGTAATAAAAAGATCCCGTATGATTGGACTCTTTACTATTTGCGAAGGAAAGCCCTGCAACAAAAGATAGCCAAGGAGGAGCTGGCATGGATTATTTTGAATTTTAACCAGAAGCGCGGGTATTATCAAGCGAGAGGAGAAGAGCAAGAAGAAATACCCAGCAGGCTGGTCGAGTTTAAATCACTGAAAATCGTTGATGTCATAGCGGACGAAAAGCCTAATGCCCAAGGAGAGATGTGGTATTCCCTGCATTTGGAAAATGGATGGATTTATCGTCGTTCCAGCAAGATACCCCTGGATGATTGGAAAAATAAAGTTCAGGACTTCATCGTTACCACCAGTTTAAACGAGGACGGTACGGTGAAAACCGACAGGGAGGGGAATGAAAAACGTTCATTCCGCGCTCCCGGAAAAGATGATTGGACTTTATCGAAAAAGAAAACCGAGGCAGATATTAAAGAGTCCGGTAAAACAGTCGGAACGTATATTTACGAGGCTCTATTGCAAGATCCAGGCCGGAAGATCCGCGGGAAGTTCGTGCGTACTATTGAACGTGAATTTTACAAGCACGAACTGGAGAAAATCCTTGAAAAGCAAGTAGAATTGCAGCCAGAATTGTTCAGTGAAGAGTTGTACAATGATTGTGTCCGGGAGTTGTATAAAAATAACGAGGCGCATCAACTTGTTTTGGCCAAAAGGGATTTCGTGCATCTATTCGTGGAAGATATTATTTTCTATCAACGTCCTTTACGAAGCCAGAAATCATCTATCGGGAATTGCACGTTAGAGTTCAGAAGGTACAAGGACAAGGAAGGTAACGACGTAACGGAGAGTTTGAAAGCCACTCCAAAATCTAACCCGTTGTACCAGGAGTTCCGCTTGTGGCAATGGTTGTTTAACCTGAAGATCTACAAGAAAGAGGATGAGACGGACGTTACAGTACAATTTTTGAATAACACGGAAGATCGGGAAAAACTATTCGAGTTCCTAATGCAAAAGAAGGACGTGAATCACAAGGACATCCTCCAGCATTTCTTCACCTTGCAGGGGTTAAAAGGAAAATCCTTGAATAATGAAATTGCCAAGTACCGTTGGAATTATGTATTTGATGATTCGGAGAAAAAAGAGGAAGATAAATCGAAGAGATATCCTTGTAACGAAACAGGCCACGAAATCAAGAGGAGGTTGGGAAAGGTGAAAGACGCCCCTGTCGACTTTTTGACGCCTGAAATAGAGCAGCACTTATGGCATATCATTTATTCCGTGACCGATAAAGTCGAGTTTGAAAAGGCATTAAAGTCTTTCGCGAACAAACATGGATTAGATGAAGACTCTTTCGTGGAGCAGTTTAAAAAATTCCCGCCGTTTAAGAACGAGTACGGCTCTTTTTCCGAGAAAGCTATTAAAAAGTTGTTGCCTTTAATGCGCCTGGGAAAATACTGGGACTGGGAGGCTATAGACTCGAAGACTAAAGATAGAATCTCCAAAATTCTTAGCGGCAAATACGATGAGCCCGTCAAAAACCGAACGCGTGAAAAAGCAGATTGTCTAACGAACGGGAATGACTTTCAAGGCTTGCAACCATGGCTCGCCCAGTATATTGTATATGGCCGTCATCCCGAACCCGGTACAATGAATAAATGGAGTTCTGTTGCCGATATAGAAAAATACCTGGACGATTTCAAACAATACTCACTGCGTAATCCAATTGTTGAACAAGTCGTTATGGAAACACTTCGTGTGGTCAGGGATATTTGGAAACAGTACGGGAATGGCGCGAAAGATTTTTTCAATAGAATTCATGTCGAACTAGGACGTGAAATGAAAAACAATGCAGAGAACAGGAAAAGTATGACACGTCGAACGCTGGAGAACGAAAACACGAATCTTCGAATAAAAGCGTTACTCGCGGAATTGCAAAATGATACCAGTATAGAGAATGTTCGTCCGCATTCACCTGCACAGCAGGAGATTTTAAAGATTTATGAAAACGGCGCGATTAATTCGGGAGTTGAAGTTCCCGATAACATGTTAAAAATCAGCAAAACGGCACAACCGTCAGTGTTTGAATTGCAAAGTTATAGACTCTGGTTGGAACAGAAATATCGTTCGCCGTACACGGGAGCAATTATCCCGTTAAGCAAGTTGTTTACCCCCGCGTATGAAGTGGAGCATATTATACCGAGAGCTCGCTACTTTGATGATAGTTTGAGTAATAAAGTGATCTGCGAGTCGGCGATTAATAAATTAAAGGATAAACAATTAGGGATCGAATTTATCAAAAATCATCACGGACAAACGGTAGAGACCGGTTTCGGTGGAACAGTGAGAGTGTTTGACGAAGAGGGGTATCGGGATTTCGTGAAGAAACATTATGCAAGAAACAACTCCAAGCGGACAAAACTCTTGCTAGAAGAAATCCCTGATAAGATGACTGAGCGACAACTGAATGATACTCGTTATATTAGCAAGTTTATTTCTTCAGTTTTATCGAATATTGTTCGGGACGAAACGAGAGATGATGGCGTTAACTCGAAAAACCTCTTACTTGTAACCGGGAAAATTACTGCTACTTTAAAACAGGAGTGGGGCTTGAATGACACGTGGAACGATTTAATCTTACCTCGTTTCGAACGAATGAATCAACTGACAGGTCATGCTTCTTTTACTGCCTGGAGCACGCGATATCAAAAATCTTTACCGACCGTTCCGTTGGAATTGTCGAAAGGATTTCAAAAGAAAAGAATTGACCATCGCCACCACGCGCTGGACGCGCTAATAATTTCCTGTGTTACCGTCGATCACGTGAATTACCT